>DATCRS010000276.1:0-2741 GCA_036568845.1 Devosia sp.
GAGACGCCCGGCTGGAAGCGAGCGCAGGCAAACGCCGGGAACCGCCGCGGTGCCGGCCCGCTCACCATCGAAGGCGAGCTCGTCGCGCGCTCGGTCGATGATGGCCGGGGGTCGGCCTATTCGGTCGGCCAGCGCGTCTTCCATCTGAAGTTCGGCTACGGCACCATCGAGGGCATCGAGGGCAACAAGCTCTCGATCGACTTCGAAAAAGCCGGCAAGAAGAAGGTTCTCGACAGCTTCGTTTCCAAGGGATGAGCCGGATGATCGTTACCACCACGCCCAATATCGAGGGCCACCAGATCCGCGAATATCTCGGCATCGTCACCGGCGAGGTGATCGTCGGCGCCAACATCTTCAAGGACCTCTTCGCCGGCATCCGCGACATCGTCGGCGGCCGCGCCGGGGCCTATGAATCCACTCTGCGCAACGCCCGCCGCGAGGCCTTCGCCGATCTCGAAGCCGAGGCCGCCCGCATGGGCGCCAATGCCGTCATCGGCATCGACATCGACTACGAAGTCGTCGGCCAGGGCGGCAGCATGCTGATGGTCTCGGTCTCAGGGACGGCGGTGCGGTTTTAGTCGGTACCAGCCTCGACGCGAGGCGGAGCCTACCCCTGCGGCGTCGACGCTTCGCTGGCCTTCTTCCGATCGAGGCCCAGCCGGTGTTCGCGCCAGACGATGAAGACGCCGGCGCCGACGACAATCATGCCGCCGACCACCATTTCGATCGTCGGCACGTCCTGGAACACCAAGTAGCCGACGGCGATGGTCAAAAGCAGCGAGGTGTACTCGAACGGCGCGACCACCGACATGTCGGCATGGCGATAGGATTCGGTCAAAAGGATCTGCGCGATGCCGCCTGCGATCCCGGCGGTAACGAGATAAACCCACTGCACCAGCGTCGGTGCCACCCAGCCGAAGGGAATGGTCAAGAGGCCGATGAGGCTCGAGGAAATCGAAAAGTAGAGGACGATCGTCGCGGAGCGCTCGGTCTGCACCAGGCGACGGACAAGGATCATCGCCGTCGCCGCAAAGCAGCAGGAGATCAGCGCCGAGATGGCCCCGAGCGTTGCGCCGGACGCATTGGCAAGGCCGCCGGAAAACAGCGTGAGGCGCGGCCAGATGATGATGAGGACGCCGATGAGGCCCACGAGCACGGCGCTCCAGCGGTAGAGCCGCACCGTCTCGCCGATGAAGAGCGCGCTGAAGACGACGATCAGCAGCGGCGTGGCGTACTGGATCGCGGTGGCTTCGGGCAGCGGTAGCTGCGTCAGCGCGAAAAAGCCAAAGCCCATGCCGCCGGTGCCGACGATGCCGCGTCCCAGGTGACTCAGCGGATATTTGGTCTTCAGCCCGTCGATGAGTTCGCGCCGGTACAACAGGTAGACCACCACCGGCAGGATGGCGAAGAACGAGCGGAAGAACACCAGCTGACCGGCCGGTACGCCCTGCGAGGCCTTGAGCAGCGAAGCCATGGCGACGAAGACGCAGACCGAGGCGACCTTGAAGCCGATGCCGGTCAGCGCGTTGCGCTGCTCGGGCGGAAGAATGGAGGTGGCGGATGGCACGGGCGACTGAGGGGCTGCGGCAGGAGGCCGACCATGGCCCGATTGCCCCGGTGGCGCAAGCGCCGGGGCCAACCGCATTTCGTCTAGGCCTTCACCAGCCCGCCGAAATAGTCGAGCGCGTAAGCTTCTGTACCGCCAACGGAAATCGCTTCGCGGCCGTGGAAGTGCGCGGCATCGCCGGTGGCGCTGTCGCGATAGTGCCCGTGTGGTCCCGACCAGTCGAAACCACCAAGGAAGCGGCCTTCGGCATACATGGCTGAAAGCGCCGCCTTGATCGTCGCGCCGGCCCGCTGTGCATCGATGAGATCGGGACGCGTGATGTAGCCGTAATAGTTCATGGCCCAGACCGGATGTCCTTGAAACCAGACGGTTTCCTGGCCCAGAAAGTCGGTGCCGCCGAAGTACGAGTCGCGATAGGACCACACGCCTCGGCCATGGACGAGATCGTGGGCGCCCTTGCGGCTGGGCACGGATTTCCGGCCGTTGCCGACATAGGTCTGCCGCTTCGCCTCGACGATGAAGGCCGTCAACTCATCCAGATTCATGATTTCGCCCCACACATGAACGAAACATGAACAGGAAATCGGCACGCGTCAACCGCTTGCGTGCCGTCCGGACACGCGCTCTATGTTCGAGATATGCTCGAGGCTTTCTTCGCCAACCTGCACATCGTCGCCGCGATCTACGCTGCCTTCTATGTGCTGGCGGCGGTCTGTGCCATTCGCGAGGTGATGGCCTCGCGCACGTCGCAGGGCTCCATCGCCTGGCTGACCTCGCTGGCCTTCCTGCCCTTCCCGACGGCGTTCATCTATCTCGTCATCGGCTGGAAGCACTTTGACGACTATGCCCGCACCCGGCTGGAGCTGAGGCTCACCCGCCCGATTCGGGCCGAAGAGCTGCAGGTCATCGATCGCGACACGGGCAAGGACTGGCCGGTGCTGCTGCACGCTGCCGGCGCGCCGTTCCTCGCCGGCAACAAGCCGACGCTGCTTGTCGACGGCGAAGCGACCTTTGCGTCGATTTTCGAGGGCATCCGCAAGGCCGAGAGCTACATCCTGGTGCAGTTCTACATCATCCGCGACGACCGGCTCGGCCGCGAGCTCGCCGATGCACTGATCGAGCGCGCGCAGGCTGGGGTGCCAGTATGGGTGCTCTACGACGATATCGGCTCCGG
>DATCRS010000277.1:0-2331 GCA_036568845.1 Devosia sp.
CTCGACCAGCATGGCGCCATGCACGACCAGCGGGAAGTACATGGTCATGGGGTGGAAGCCCTCGTCGATCATCGCCTTGGCGAAGTCGAGTGTGGAAACGCCGGTCCCATCGAGGAAGCTGTCGTCGAACAGCGCCTCATGCATGCAGGGCTGGCCGGGGAACGGCACCGAGAAGGCGCGTTCGAGACGGGCCTTGACGTAATTGGCGTTGAGCACCGCGTCCTTGGCGGCCTGGGCGAGGCCATCGCCGCCGTGGCTCAGCATGTAGGTGAGCGCACGGACATACATGCCCATCTGGCCCTGGAAAGCGGTGACCCGCCCCAGATGGCCCCCTTCGACATGCTCGACAAGGGCCAAGGGGCCGTCACCCTTGCGCACGAAGGGCACCGGGGCGAAGGGCGCCAGAGCCTCGGAGAGCACCACCGGACCGGCACCGGGACCGCCGCCGCCATGGGGCGTCGAGAAGGTTTTGTGCAGGTTGATGTGCATGGCATCGATGCCGAGGTCGCCCGGGCGGACCACGCCCATGATGGCGTTGAAGTTGGCCCCGTCGCAGTAGAAGAAGGCGCCCGCTGCGTGCACCGCCTCGGCGATCTCGATCACCTCGGGCTCGAAAAGACCGCAGGTATTGGGGTTGGTGAGCATGATGGCCGCCACCTCGGGGGTGAGCGCGGCCTTCACCGCCTCGACGTCCACGGTGCCGTCGGCGCGGGCCGGGATCGGCTTCACGGTGTAGCCAAGGAAGGCGGCGGTGGCCGGATTGGTGCCGTGGGCACTTTCGGGCACCAGCACCACCTTGCGGTGCCCCTGCCCCGCGGCTTCCTGCGCGGCGCGGATGGTCATCATGCCCGCCATCTCGCCATGGGCGCCGGCCTTGGGGGTGAGGCACACCGCGGCGGTGTTGGTGAGGGTCATCAGCCAGTGGGCGAGCTGGTTCATCAACTCCAGCGCGCCCTGCACGGTCGAGGCCGGCTGCAGCGGATGGACGTCGGCAAAGCCGGGGAGCCGCGCGATTTTCTCGTTCAGCCGCGGGTTGTGCTTCATCGTGCACGAGCCCAGCGGATACATACCGCTGTCGATCGAGTAGTTGAGGCGGCTGAGGCGCACGTAGTGGCGCATGGTCTCGGGCTCGGTGAGGCCGGGCAGGTCGAGCGGCGTCCTGCGCTCGAAGCCGCCGAGATGGGAGTGGTCGAGCTCGACATCGGGCAGATCGACGCCGGAATGCTCGCGGTCGCCGATCTCGAAGAGCAGCGGCTCGTTGGGGAGCAGGCTCGAGCCAGAGGTCGAGGCGAAGCCGGGGGTGCCGGTGCCGGTGGGTCGGCCTTGCGTGTTCATGGCCATCACAAGACCTCCTTGAGGCCGGCGACCAGCATCTCGATATCGCTGTCGGTGGTGAGCTCGGTGGCGGCGAGGACGAGCAGGTGCTCGACATCGGGCTGGCCGGGGTCGAGGCGGCTGACGGGCACGCCGGCAAGGATGCCGCGCTCGGCGAGGATGTCGACGACGCGGGTCGCGGGTTTGGAAAGCTTCACCGTCATCTCGTTGAAGAAGGTCTTGTTCTGGAGCTCCACGCCGGGCACCTCGGCCAGCGCCTCGGCGAGCCGGATGGCGCGGGCGTGGTTGAGGCGGGCAAGCTTGCGCAGTCCGGCTTCGCCGAGCAGCGACATGTGGATGGAGAAGGCCAGCGCGCAGAGGCCGGAATTGGTGCAGATGTTGCTCGTCGCCTTTTCCCGGCGGATGTGCTGCTCGCGGGTGGAGAGCGTGAGTACGAAGCCGCGGTTGCCGTCGGCATCGACGGTTTCGCCGCAGAGCCGGCCCGGCATCTGGCGGATGAAATCCTTGCGGGTGGCCATGAGGCCGACATAGGGGCCGCCGAAGTTCAGCGCGTTGCCGATCGACTGGCCCTCGCAGACGACGATATCGGCGCCGAGCGCGCCCGGGGCCTCGAGGAGGCCGAGCGAGACCACCTCGGTGACGACGACGATCAGCAGGGCGCCGGCATCGTGGGCGATCAGCGCCAGCTCCTCGACATTGCGCAGCGAGCCGTAGAAATCGGGCGTCTGCACCACGATGGCGGCGGTCTGGCTGTCGATGGTGAGCGGCAGGGTGCCGGCCTGGCTATGCGGAATGATCACCAGGTCCGGACCGTCGCCGAGATAGGTGCGGACGACGTCACGATAATGCGGGTGGAGACCGGAGGAGAGGACGATCTTATTGCGCCGGGTGATGCGGCGGGCCATCAACACGGCCTCGGCCGTGGCGGTGGAGCCGTCGTACATCGAGGCGTTGGCGACATCCATGCCGGTCAGCAAAGCGACCTGGGTCTGGAAC
>DATCRS010000278.1:0-4020 GCA_036568845.1 Devosia sp.
GCACCTATGCCGAGCCCAAGCGCTTCTTCTCGCACCGGTATGCCACCCATCACGGCACCACCACCGGCCGGCAGATGGCACTCATCGGCCTCACGTAAACCCTTCACCTTTTACCTATTGCCCGATTGCGTGCCGCCACGCGGGCCTATAAAGAGCCGGCACACCCAAGCTCCGCTGCGACTCTCGCGGCCTTCGGCATAGGATGGCGCCATGAAGCTGGTCACCGGTAACTCCAATCCGGCCCTGGCCGAAGCCGTGTCGAACTACCTGGAGCTGCCGTTGACCGATTGCACGGTCAAGCGCTTCGCCGACAAGGAAATCTTCGTCGAGATCCACGAGAACGTCCGCGGCGAGGACGTCTTCATCCTGCAGTCGACGTCCTATCCGGCCAACGACAACCTGATGGAGCTCCTGATCCTGTCCGATGCGCTCCGCCGCTCCTCGGCCCGCCGCATCACCGCGGTGATGCCCTATTTCGGCTATGCCCGGCAGGACCGGAAATCGGCTTCGCGCACGCCGATCTCGGCCAAGCTCGTCGCTAACCTGATTACCGAGGCCGGCGTCAACCGCGTCATCACGCTCGATCTGCACGCCGCGCAGATCCAGGGCTTTTTCGATATCCCGACCGACAATCTCTATTCGGCGCCGGTGATGACCCGCGACATCCAGCAGAACTACGGCACCGAGAACACAATGATCGTTTCGCCCGACGTCGGCGGCGTGGCGCGGGCCCGCGCCATTGCGCAGCGCGTCGGCGCCGATCTCGCCATCGTCGACAAGCGCCGTCCGCGCGCCGGTGTCTCCGAGGTGATGAACATCATCGGCGATGTCTCCGGCCACAAATGCATCCTCATCGACGACATCGTCGATTCCGGCGGCACGCTGGTGAACGCCGCCGAGGCGCTGCTGAAGGCGGGTGCGCTGGAAGTCTCCGCCTACATCACCCACGGCGTGCTTTCCGACGGCGCGGCCGAGCGCGTCGCGGGCAGCAAGCTCAAGGAGCTGGTGATCACCGACTCGATCAACGAGGTCGACTCCGTCAAGGCCGCCAAGAACATCCGCCGCATCTCGATTGCGCCGCTGATGGGCGAGGCGATTGCGCGGACGGCCAGCGAGCAGTCGGTGTCGAGCCTGTTGGATTAGGAGTCCACGTGCTCCTGGGCGGGCTCTTGCTCGGCAAGACCCCAACCACCGTCATCCTCGGGCTTGACCCGAGGACCCATTTCTAAACCAACGTGATGAGTCAGGCTGCGCCTTCTTCCTTGATTGGAGAGAAGGCGATGGAGCCGCAGCATCGAGTGCGCGACAGCAGCATGGGTCCTCGGGTCAAGCCCGAGGATGACGGGCGGTGGGTGGGAAAGTGGGTGCCCAACCCGAACTCTCCCCCAAATCTCCACCGACCTGTCGAAATCGGGCCGCCTCGCGCGTCATTGGCATGAAGGGCTATGGTGCCCATTGATGAAAGGACGCGACGATGCAGTATTTGCTCCTCCTCTATGCCGACCAGAACGCCGGGATGCAGATCCCGCCCGAGCATATGGCCAAGGCGATGGAGACGCTGGGGGCCTACCAGGCCGCACTGGAGAAGGCCGGCGCCTTCGTCATGACCTCGCCGCTCGATCTCGTTCAGAACGCCAGGACCGTGACGATGGAAGGTGGGGAGGTGGTGCAGACCTCGCCCGGCGTCTTCGTCAACCAGGGCGGCGAGATGAAGGTGCACGATGGTCCCTATGCCGATACCCGCGAGCAGCTCGGCGGCTTCTACATGATCGAGTGCAAGAGCATGGCCGAGGCCGTCGATTGGGCGAAGAAGTGCCCGGCGGCGCAGTGGGGACCGATCGAGGTTCGGGCCATGCGGGCTGGTTTTCAGACCGCGTGATTTTTCTGCTGCACGAAATGTAGAAGTTTTCGTCGACCTCGCGTCATTGTGGTGCCGGGCATGGTGTCCGGCGCCAACGAGGAGACGAAACGATGCAGTACATGCTGCTGATCTGGGGCAACGAACAGGCCATGAACGCGGCCACGCCGGTCAACGACGCCGGGATGAGCGCAGAATACGCCGCCTACAATGAGGCTCTGGCCAAAGCCGGTGCCATTCGGGGCGGTGAGCGCCTGCGCCCGAGCGCGGCGAGTTCGACCGTGAAGGTGCGCGACGGCAAGGCCGTGGTGCTTGCCGGCCCCTATGCCGACACGCAGGAGCAGATGGGCGGCTACTATACGATCGAGGCGGCGACGCTCGACGAAGCGCTCGATTGGGCTGCCAAATGCCCGGCGGCGCAATTCGGCACCATCGAGGTGCGGCCGATCTGGCCGACCCGACCGGAATAGGTGGTGTTTCCATGCCGGGCGGATATTTCGCGCCCAAGAGTCGAAATCCGCCCGGCATCCCCGTCATTATTGCATCGGGGCACGGGGCTCCGACGCAACGGAGAATGACATGCGCTATATGATGCTGATCCACCACGACGACGCGATGCAGGCCAAGCAGGACTGGCAGCAGCTCGCCGCCGACTACGGGGCCTTCAACGAGGCGCTTACCAAGGCCGGCGGCAGCCCGGGACTGCGGCTCAAGCCCTCCAATGCCGCCACCAGCGTGCGTACCCGCGACGGCAAGACCGACGTGATCGACGGCCCCTATGCCGACACCAAGGAGCAGTTCGCCGGCTATTTCATGGTCGACGCCGAGACGCTGGACCAGGCGATCGCCTGGGCGCAGCGCTGCCCGAGCTCGCGCTTCGGCACCATCGAGATCCGCCCGATCATGGATGCGGGCAAGGCGCAATGACCGGCAACGAGGCGACCCGCGCAGCCGAGCGCGTGGCGCGCGAAAGCTACGGGCGCCTCGTCGCGTTTCTGGCGGCCCGCACCCGCGACGTGGCCGGCGCCGAGGATGCGCTGGCCGAGGCCTTCGCCACGGCGCTTCGGACCTGGCCGAGCGAAGGCGTTCCCAACAACCCCGATGCCTGGCTGCTCACCGTAGCCCGGCGTCGCCAGACCGACGCGGTGCGGCGGCGTCAGACGCGCACGGCAGGCGAGGAGCATCTAAAGCTCATGGCCGACGAGATCGAAGCTGCGTCCGAGCATCCCGACGAGATCCCCGACCGGCGCCTCGCGCTGATGTTCGCCTGCGCCCACCCGGCCATCGAGCGCGGGCTTCGTGCGCCGCTGATCCTGCAGACGATCCTCGGCATGACGGCAATCGACATCGCCGCCGCCTTCCTCATTCCGCCCACCACCATGGGGCAGCGCCTCGTCCGGGCCAAGAACCGCATCCGCGAAGCGGGCATCCCATTCCAGATCCCCGAGAAGGAAGCGCTGCCCGAACGCCTCGACGCCGTGCTCGACGCCATCTACGCCACCTATGGCAAGGGTTGGTCCGAGCTCGGCGAGCTCAGCGGTGACGACCTGGCCGAAGAAGCAATCTGGCTGGGGCGGCTGGTCGTCTCTCTGCTGCCCTCCGAGCCCGAGGCCAAGGGCATGCTGGCGCTGATGCTCTACGCCGAGTCCCGCCGCGCCGCCCGCCGCGACGCCAACGGCGCCTATGTGCCGCTCAAAGAGCAGGACACAAGCCTTTGGGACGACTCGCTGATCGAGGCGGCCGAGGCCCTGCTCCGCGACGCCAATGCCGGCGGTCCGACCGGACGCTACCAACTCGAAGCGGCCATCCAGTCCGCGCATGCGGCGCGACGGCGTTACGGCGCCAACACCTGGCCGGCGATCGTCAGTCTCTACGACCATCTGCTGGCGCTCACCAACTCGCCGGTGGTGGCGCTCAACCGTTGCGTCTCCCTGGCGGAAGTTCATGGCCCGCGCGCAGCCTTTCCCACGCTCGAAGCCCTCTCTTCCGACAGACGGATGGCGGATTATCAGCCGTACTGGGCCGCCCGGGGCCACCTTTTCGCCCGCGCCGGCGACAAGGACGAAGCCTACAAATCCCTCACCATGGCCATCGGCCTCGCCACCGACGAAGCCGTCCGCGCGTACCTGCGGGGGCAACTGCAAGCGCTGACCGACGCTTGA
>DATCRS010000279.1:0-2724 GCA_036568845.1 Devosia sp.
GACCATCACCGACCTCGTGGCCGAGGCGCACGACGTGCATCATCCGGTGGCGAGCTCGCTCTATTACGAAGACCAGCGCGAGGAAGCCAAAAAGCGTGCGAAGGACTTCCGCGAGTCGCGCATTCCGAAGTTCCTCCACTACTTCGAGAAAGCGGTGGAACGCGGCGGCGGAAAATACCCCCTACGCAGCCACCTCCTACGTGGACCTGTCGCTGTTCCAGGTCATGGCGGGGCTGGAATATGCCTTCCCGAAAGCCATGAAGAAACAGAAGCTGCCGCTGCTGCGCGACCTGGCGAAGCGCGTGGCCGACCGGCCCAATATCGCCGCTTATCTCGCGTCCGAGAGGCGCGTGCCGTTCAACACGAACGGCATTTTCAGGCACTACCCCGAGTTGGACGGCTGAGCCATGTGGGAGATCCTATGTTCCCCCGCAAGCGGCCGCGAAGCGTTGAGGGTCGAAGGTCGTGCCCTGGCTGATGAGCGCATGGGCCAGACGAAGAATCTTCCTGGCGAGGATGACGTAGGTCGCCGTGGCGCTGAGGCCTCGCTGACGATAGCGGTCGTAGAGAGGCCTGCCGACGGGGTGCCGGGCGAAGGCCTGGGCGGCGAGGTAGCCGAGACGCCGGGTCTCGGCGTCCCCTCGCTTGGAGATCCTTCGTTGCCCGCGATAGTTACCCGATTCGCGCGGGCGCGGATCGAAGCCGACAAAAGCAATCAAGCCGTCGGCCGTGATGCTGGGCAGGCGCCAGAACAAGCTGACCAGGGCGAGGCTGTTCAAGGGCCCGACGCCGGGAATGGAGCGCAGTTGCTCACGCTGACGGGCGCGTTGCTCGTCCTGGGCGACCAGCGCATCGAGCTGCTCGTCCAGCGCGGCCAGGGTCGCCTTGAAACTGGCATGCAGGTGATCCATCGCCGGCAGCGCCAGATCGCTACAGCCGAGTCGGAGCTGCGCCTGTGTCTGTGCCAGCAGGGCGCGTCGTCGCAGCAGCTGCTCCAGGCGCGCCGCGCTGGCCGGCGCGGGCAGATAACGGCGCAGGTTGCCCTTCTCGTGGGCGACATAACGGGCGATGACCTGGGCATCGACCCGGTCGGTTTTGGCCCGTCGGCGCAAGCTTTCGGCGTAGTGACGGACGTCGCGGGGGTTGAGCAGGTAGATCGGCAGGTCGTGGCGGACGGCGCCCTGTAGCAGGGCCTGATGGCAGGCCCCGGTGGCCTCCACCGCGAGCACGCTGTGGGCAGGCAATCGGCTTAACCAGGCGTCGATCGACGCCGCGTCGTTGCTCACCCGCTCGGTACGGCCGGGCACCTCATGACAGGCCACCGTCAGGGCGGCTTTGTCGATATCGATTCCGAAATGCTGTAGTGGCATGGCGACCCAACTCCTCGTAGTCTCAAGGACGGCTGGGGTGAAGTCCCATCAGGCGTTAGCTTGTTCATCGGCGATCGGATCGCCAGATCCTTCATCGACGCTCACGATGGGATAGGGATGTCTCCCACGGTCGGTCTCTTCACGCGAGCCGATACCAGCTGTGTCCCTCACCCCAGCCCCTTATCTCTCAGCCATCGGCGGGGAGAAAGGGGCGGTCACAACATACAAGCCGGCTACGCCGGCGATCCCGCGGCAGCGGGCCACCTTGCCGCCAGCACCCATCGCCGCTGAAGCGGCTCCCACACAAAGCGTGCTCGCCTTGCATGGAGGAGTATCTTCTGTGGGAGCCGGCCCTCGATCAGCCCGAGATGGCCAGGCGCTCCGAGCGGTACATCCACGCCGTGGCCCATACGGCCAGTATCGCTGCGGCGAAGCCGCCGGCGAGGCACAGACCCATCTGCCATCCGGGCACGCCGTCGCCGCGCAGCAACTGCACGATGCCGAGGTTCTGTCCCAGCAGCGGTACCGCGTACATCCACGGCTCCGCGCGCACGGGGATGACCGAGAGCAGCGCGCTGGGCAGCACCGGCACGATCATCAGGATCGACAGGTACGTCTGCGCCTCGCGATAGCTTTTCGCGAACGCGGACACCAGCGACTGCAGCGCGGCGAGCAGAAGGATCAACGGCAGCATCAGCAACACCACCTGCGCCCCGAAGCGGAAGCCCAGATCGAGCGCGATGCCCAGCTTGTCGGTGGGGATGAACCACGGCGCGGTGGCGAAGGCGGCCACGCTGAGCAGCAGGCTCACCACCGAAAAGCTGCAGATGGCGCCGAGCTTGCCGGCGAGGATCTTCCAGCGCGACACCGGATTGACGAACAGCGGCTCCAGCGACTGCCGCTCGCGCTCGCCGGCAGTGAGGTCGATGGCGAGGTACATGCCGCCCAGGAACACGGTAAGCACGAAGAAATACGGCAGGAACGAGAACATGAGCGCGGACCGCGATTGCGACGTGGCCTGGTCGCGCTCGGCCACCTGCACCGGCCATGCGGTGGTGGGCGACATGCCGCGCGCGATGAGGCGCATGGCGCCTTCCCGCTTGCCGTATGACTCCACGGCATTGCGCACACGGGCAACGGGGGTCGACGCGTCCCGTCGCGAGGAGTCGTAGATCAGCTCCACCTGCACGGCCTGTCCCTCGCTCCATGCCTTCGCATAGGCCGGGGCTATGCGCACGACCACGTCGGCACGCTGTTCGCGCACGGCCGTTTCCGCATCGGCGAGCGCCGGTGCCGCATCGATGCCGGCGCTGCGCAACGCGCCGACGAGATTGGGGGCGAGGTCGGCCCCGAT
>DATCRS010000280.1:0-12082 GCA_036568845.1 Devosia sp.
GAGCCTCCCTCGAGCAGCAAGCTGCCTTCCACCGAAATGGCCGAGCCGAGGCCAAAGACGCTCTCGCCGAAGGTCACTGACGGCACGGCCAGCTTGTCGAGCTGGATCGCGACCGGAAACTCCGGCACCTCGAGCGGGCTCGCCTCGGGCGCCGGCAGGTCCACCGTGCCGCTCGGCATTGCGTTACGGATATACTCGATGCTCTCGGCCGCCAGCTCGCGCACCAGCAGCCGCCCGGTGAACAGCGCGCCCTGGTCCCAGTCGATCGAGGCATTGTTGATCTTGAGCCACACGCCTTCCTGGTCCGAGATCGTCACCTCCCGGATGGAGGCGCGGCTCGACAGCGCCCCGTCGATATTGGAGATGCGGATCTGCCGGTCGGGGGTCGAGAGCTGACCCTCGACGAACTGCACGAACCAGTCGCGCTGCTCCTCGGGCGACATCTGGTCCTGCGCGATCAGCGGCACCGCTGCGCCGAACATCAGGCCGGTGAGGAGAAGGGCAGGGAGCTTGCGCATCAGAACGCCTGCCCGATGCCGACATAGAGCGCATAGTCCGGGTCGCCCGGCCGCTTGTTGAGCGGCAGCGCGACGTCGAGCCGCAGCGGCCCGAGACTGGTGTAGTACCTCAGGCCCGCGCCGACCCCGAGCCTTAGCTGGTCAAGTCCCGGAAAGCTGTCAGCCGCCACATAGCCGCCGTCGACGAAGCCGACCACGCCCCATTCGTCCGTGGCCCGGAACCGCGCTTCCAGCGAGCCTTCCAGCAGGTACCGCCCACCGGTGACCGTCCCGTCCGGATTGGTGACGCCGATGCCCCGATAGGCGTAGCCGCGCACCGAGCCGCCACCGCCGGCAAAGAACAGCCGGTCCGGCGGAATGTCGGCGAGACCGGGTCCCAGCAGCGCCCCGATCTTGGCGCGTCCGGCGAGCACGAACCTGTCGTCCACCAGCCCCCAGTAGCCGCGCGCTTCCGCAGTGGTCCGGAAGGCCGGGTAGCCGCGCGTCGTCTCGTAGAACGGCTCCGCCGTGGCCGCGAGATAGAAGCCTTCGGTCGCATCCTGCGGGTCGTCCCGTCCATCCCAGATCGCCCCGGCCGCCAGCCCCGCAATCGAGAAATCGCGCGTGCCGAAGTCGTCCTCGAAGATCGAGCGCTCGTAGTAGACCGAGCCGTCCAGCGTCACATCGTCGAGGAGATATTGCGTCAGCCCCACCCGCGCCGTCGCCGATGTTTCGGTATAGGCCGGCAGCACCGTGCGCTCTGCCGCAATCGCCGCGACGAGGTCGTTGTCGGGGTTGAGGAACCCCGGCTTGGTGAACGTCGCCCCGAACGCATAGTCGAATTGCGCGCTGTCGATCGGCCAGTTGATCCCCGCGATCTTGGCATCCAGCCGCAGCCGCTCGGCCCGCCCGAAGAGGTTGCGCCAGAGGTGGAAAGCCTCGAGCCCGATCCCATCGACGCTCGAATAGCTGGCGCCGACGCCGAACCGCCGCTGCGCCTGCTCCTCGACAATTACCCCGAACGGCAGCACCCCGTCGCTGCCGATGCTGCCCGCCGCCTCGACCGGCATCGCGCGGAACACATCGAGCCGCGCCAGCCGCTTCTCGGCCCTCTCGATATCGTCCGGATCGTACTGCGCGCCGGGGACTAGCCCCGTCTGCTGCGCCACGAAGTCAGGGTCCATCCGCTCGGTGCCGCGCACGGCGACCGGCCCCACCACGGCGCGCCGTCCGGGCTCGATCACGATCGCCACATCGACGGTCCGCGTCGCATGGTCGGCGATGACCTCACGGTCGACCACTTCCGCCTCGGCATAGCCCAACTGCCGCCACGCCTCCACCGCCAGCGTTTCAGCCCCCACGATCACGCTCGACCGCGCCACCTCGCCGGCGGCGAACCCGACCTCCTCCGGCGGCTCGACATAGTCGTCGTCCGGCACATCCGCCCGCGCCCGGTTGGCGATGCCGATGCGGCCGAAGCGGAAGAGCGGTCCCGGCTCCACCACCAGTTCCACCGCCACCGGCTTGGGCAGCTCCGCATCCGGGGGCAGGGTGGCAGCCTCTTTCCCGCCCACCAGGATATTGATGCTCCCGCCGTAATACCCCTCATCGTAGAGCGCGCTGAGGATGCGCTTGTAATCTCCGCGTGCACTGGCCAGCAGCCCGGCTGCGCCATTAGCCGGCTTCTCCTGCCCGGCAAGCAGGCTCGAGGCATTGCGGATGGTGGTTTCGAGCGCGCCGGTCGCGCCGGTGCGGAGCTGGGCCGAATAGGGTTGCGGATCGGCGATCACCGCCTCCGCATCGATTTCGCTCTGTTCCTCGAAGAGCTTTATCCCCAGGAACTCGAACGCAAAGGCGCTGCTTCCCCCTATCGACAACAAGGCCAGGAGGACCAGCCCATACTTCGCCCGCCGCAGTATCAGTGTTCCGTTCCCGTTGCCCCGCGCCTTCGCTGCCCGCGAAAGCGCTCCCTCCGGTTGCCGGCTGGGTGACGCTTCCCCGCCGACGGCTCACAGAGCCAAGGGCGGAGAGTTATGCGGCAAGTTTAAGGCGTTAGCGGGGCGTCATTGTGATACGCCAGTGCGTCGATGGCTCCGGCCAGCACCTCATGCACGTCCCGCCGCCCGCCATCAGGCAGAGCCACAAGCACCCGCTGCACCGCATGGTCATTGTAAAGGCTCACCATGAAATCCTCGATTGACAGCCGGCCATAGTCGTCGATCGGCACCGCGACTGCCTCGGTCACCAGCCGCTCTCCGCCCTCCCGCATGGCCGCGATCGCAAACACCAGCGCCAGCTCCTCCGATCGGGCCGCGAGCCGCTGCCGAAACACCAAAATGTCGTCCACCACATCCTGTGCCGCAAACAGCCGGTCCGCACAGGCATCGGCCAGCATCACCACCAGCATCGCCTTTCGCGCCGAGAGCGGCGCGGCCAGCGCCTCCGCCTGTGCGGCACGCAGATAGGCGAGGTGATCGCCGAGGTCAGCCAAGGTGCTTGTGGAAGAAGGCCAGCGAGCGGGCCGAGGCTTTGATGCACGCCGCTTCATCGAACTTGTCCGGCCGGTCGCTGTTACAGAACCCATGGCCGGCGGGGTACGTATAGATGTCCGCTTCCGGATGGCGCGCCTTGAGCTGCTCGACCTGCTCGAGCGGGATGCCGGTGTCGCTGTCGCCGAAATGCATCTCCAGCGGGATCACCGGCTTGAGGTCGATGTAGTTGGGCACCCCACCGCCATAGTACCCCGAGGCGGCGGTCAGCCCCAGCCCATGATGGGCCGCCACCCAGGTGATCCGGCCCCCGAAGCAGTAGCCGGTAATGCCGATCTTGCCGCCCTCCGCAGCAGCATGCACTGCGGCCTCGACGTCGAGCAGCGCCTTGCCCTTGTCGAACCGCTTCATCATCTCGCCGATGATGGTGAACTGGTCCGGCCCGTAGTTCTCGCTCTCGTAGCCGAACTCGACGCGGTCGAACATGGCCGGCGCGACCGTCAGATAGCCGTGCTGCGCCCACCGGTCCACCACGCTGCGGATCCAATGGTTGAGACCCCAGACCTCGTGGATCAGCACTACGGCGCCGCGCGGCGGCCCCGCCGGCCGCGCCCGATACGCGTTCAGCATGAACCCGTCGCTAGCCGTCAACGTGATGCGTTCGCCCATCGGTGCCTCCGTTCGGATGTCTTGCTGTCAGAACAGCACAACACCCGAACCGGCGCTAGGCTGCCTCGGCCGCCAGCGCGCGTGTCACGACGGCCTTGAACAGCAGCATGGCGGTGGCGACGAAGCGCTCCGCTGCGTCACGGCAGCTTCGTGTCAGATAGAGACTGTTGCCGGTGCGCTCCACAGACCCTGCCGCCTCCGCATCGCGCAGCAGGCGGTTGATATGGACGCGCGACACCCCGTAGCGCCGTGCAAGGTCGGCAATGGAGAGCTCGATTTCGTGCTCGGGCCGGTCCCAGCCCTGCAGCAGCAGGTCGAAGAGCAGCACCACCCCGGTGCTCCGCTCTGCGAACAGTCGGATCGGTTCGGCGTGCTGCAGCACGCGCACGCCGTTGAGGAAGAACCCGGCAAAGCCAACGGCCATGATTCGTTCGAAAGCCGGGTCGCCGAGTCGCCCGAGGGCCGGCCTGACCTCCGGAACGGCGATCGACAATGCTTCGATTTGTCCGCTTATTCGCGCTCTTTGCAGCACCCGCAGCTTTTCGGTCGGCACGAGGCGGCGCACCCGCGCGTCGCCTGTGCTCTCGACCGGCGCCACATAGCCGGCCACCTGCATCAGCGCCAGCATCGCCGCAGCGCGGTTGGCGCTGCAGAGCCCAAGCTCGGTGCAAAGCTCCCGCGTCCGCCCCGGCGTAAGGCCGGAACGCGGGTCGGCGGGATCGTATGTGGCGTGGAGATACATCAGCGCGTGGCCGAACGCGGCCCTGGCCCGGTCGCCCAGAATCCAACCCAGCAGCCTGCCGCCGCGGTGCAGTGCAATCGAGGATTGCATCGACTGGCGCATGGTCTTCCGGAACGCCGGATGAGTGCGCAACTGCGTCACCGCAGTCAGCGAAAGCTCCTCCGGCTGCGTCTCTAACTCTTTGACAGAAAACATTATTCGTCCAACCCGGTAACCATGCCGCAAGCCGGCCGGAAGCAACCAAACATGTACATTGCCCGGCCCTCCTTAACGAACGAGAAACCATGCCCAGCGCCGGCGGAATGGCGACTTTAGTCGCACTCCCGCCCGCTGACATAGCCCGTGTTTGTCCGAGGGGCCGTGGGTCGTGAGAGAGGAATGGACGATGCTTGGTACGGCAGTCGAGGAGCGAAATGGAGTTCAGGCTGGTCGAGAGAGCCTGAGGACCGCCGAGGTCGAGCCGGCCACATTGATCGTTCCCATCGAGGCGGGCGCAGTGCACTTGCCTGCCTCGGCTGATCTCTCCAGTCCACGCACCAATGGCACCAGCCTCGAATTCATCCAGCCCGACGGCACCGTCATCGCGGTCCCGGGCGGCGCCGTCACCGCCTTCACCCTTTTCATCGGCGACATCGAAGTTCCCGACGAAGTCCTCGTCGCCCTGCTGGAAGCCCAGGGCATTGAGACAGCCGCCGGCCCATCGTCCGGCGACGGCGCTCATGGCAACTTCAATCACCTCGGTCCGCGGACGGTAGGGGAGGGCGAGGATTTCGACAGCACGCTGCTCGAGGGTGTCAATGGGCCGCAGCAGCCGCTGTTTCTGCTCTCTACGCTTATGGACCCCGCTATGGAACTCGGCGGCGAGTCCAGGGAGGACACCGGCCAGGTCAACCGGTCCGCGAGCATTGCCGGCGATATCGCCGGCCTCATCACCGAGGATGCCCTGCCGTTCATCCAAGAGGATTTCACCGCGGCCGACGAGCTCGATTGGGGCGACAACGCCTACCGGAACTACGCTGACGCGACCGGCGATTTCCTGACCGAGTACGACCGCACAAGCGGCGACCAGTCCTTCTCGCGCAGCTTCAGCATTGCCGATGCCGGCGCGCTGAAGCTCAGCTTCGATCTTTTCAAGATAGACCACTGGGAAGACGAGCAGTTCGTCATCTACCTCGATGACGGCGTTGCCTTCACCTTCCAGCCAGAAACCGCTGCCGGTGGGTCGGACGGGGCGACCGGCACCTTCTCGGTCAACGGACTCACTGGGACCTACCGGATCGCGTCGAGCGGCTCCGACTCGGACCTGTTCGACGACTTCAACCCAGGTGACAATGACCGCGTGTATCACGTCGAATTGGTGGTCGAAGGCGCCCACGGCACGATCAAGCTTGGCTTCGGCAACACTCTCGACGAGGACTTCGACGACGAGGATTTTGGCGTCGACAACATTTGCATCAGTTCCACCGAACTCTTCACTCATGGCACCCTGACCATTGCCGACCCTGATCCGGGGGAGTCCGCTTTCCGGCCCGCTTCGGTCGCCGGCGACAACGGCTACGGCACCTTTGACCTCGACGCCAACGGCCATTGGACCTATCGCGCCGACGACACAGATCCGCGCATCCAGGCCCTGGGTACTGGTGATGTCGTCACCGACAGCTTTCTCGCCCGGAGCGCCGACGGCTCCGCAAGTCAGCTCGTCACCGTCAGTATCCGGGGCACCAACGATGCGCCGATCGCCTTTGCGGACGGCGCCGCGTCATTCGTCGAAGATGCTGGCGCCATCTTCGTCAGCCCCAGCCTCACGCTTGCCGACATCGACTCGCCCATCCTCACGGGCGCCACGGTGATCATCGACAACTTCGTTCCCGCGCAGGACCAGCTGACCTTCACCCCAATGCCTGGGATCAGCGGCGAGTTCAGGGATGGCTTCCTAATCTTCAGGGGCCTTGCCAGCGTCGCCGACTATCAGACCCTGTTGCGTTCCGTGCGCTACAGCAACTCGAGCGAAAGGCCCGCCACTGCCGATCGTCTGATCGGCTTCCAGATCGACGACGGCGAGTCCCTGTCCAGCTTCAGCTTCACGACAGTGAGCGTCACTCCCTCCGATGATCTCCCGGTCATCTCTGCCCCCGCCGCGGCGGGGGTCATGGAAGATGGCACACTGATTTTCTCGGACAGTGCGGCCATTAGGGTCGCCGATCCGGACTCGCCCACGCTATCGGTGACGCTCACCGTCACCAGCGGCCATCTCGTGCCGGCCGACACTGCTGGCGGAGCGACCCTGACCCTCACCGGCAGCGAGGCGACCATCAACGCCATCCTCGCCACGGTCAAATATGTCCCCACCGCCCACTACAGCGGCCCCGCCCCCCTCACCATGATCACTTCCGACGGCCTTTCGTCCGAGACCAGGACCATCGACATCGCCGTAACCGCCGTCGCCGACGCCCCCGTGATTGATGTTGAAAGCCTGATCACGACCCCCGTGCCAGCTGGCGATGCGTTCCGGCTCC
Source organism: Devosia sp. (assembly GCA_036568845.1). Classification (GTDB taxonomy): domain Bacteria; phylum Pseudomonadota; class Alphaproteobacteria; order Rhizobiales; family Devosiaceae; genus Devosia_A. Next base: position 6,914 of record DATCRS010000280.1, read on the forward strand.
ATCAGGTCACTGCCGATATGCAGAATATGCCTGAGGTGGCAGCGCTGCCCGACGGCGGCTTCGTGGCCGTCTGGCAGTCCTACAATCAAGGCGGAGAGTGGGAGGAGATCTACCTTCGCCGCTTCGACGCCTCCGGAACACCGATCCGCGATGAGCTCCACGTCAACACCGTTACGGCGAGTTACCAGCGAAACGCTCATGTGGCTGTCCTCGAGGACGGCCGCATCGTCGTCAGCTGGGAATCCTACGATCAGGACGGCAGTGCCTTCGGCATCTTCGCCCGGGTCTTCAGTTCCGATGGCACCCCGGCCACTGCAGCGGAGTTCCAGGTCAACACCAGCACCCAGTACAACCAGCAGACGCCGTCCGTAACCGCGCTTGCCGACGGTGGCTACATCTTCGCCTGGTCCTCGACCAATGGCACGGCTTACGACATCTACACTCAGCGTTTCTCGGCCAGTGGCCAGCCGGTTGGCGGCGAAACACTCGTGAGCGCCGGCGCGGAACACCAGACCGATCCCACGATCACGGCGCTGCCCAACGGTGGCTACCTCGTCGTCTGGACCGACGGCTGGTCGGGCGCGACCGCCACGTCCACCCGCTTCCGCATGTACGACGCGCAGGGAAACGGTGGTGCCGAAGTGGTGGTCAATGGCGGCGACCATCCGGACGTCGCGCTGCTCGCCGGCGGCGGTTTCGTCGTCGTCTCCGAAATCTACGGTGCCGATGGTTCCTACGACGGCATTTTCGTCCGGGTCTACGATGCCCAAGGGGTGGCCCAGACCATCTCCCTGCAGGCAAACAGCCAATCCACGGGCTACCAGGAGTGGCCCACCGTCATCGGCCTTGCCGATGGCGGCTTCCTAGTCGCCTGGAGCGGCGGCCCGCAGAACGCGCCGCAAGGCATCTTCGCCCAGCGCTACGACGCCGCAGGCAACCGCATCGGCGGCGAGCTACAGATCAGCACCTCCGGTTCCAATCCTCAGCTGTCCCTGCTTGCGTCGGGCGAAGTCGTCGTCACCTGGCAGGGCGGCGGCGACAGTTGGGGCCGCATCCTGCAAGCCAGCAACGCCGGCGGGCTTGAGGATCAGCCTTTCGAGCTCCCCGTCACCATTTCCCTCCAGGATGCGAACGGCACGCCCATCGAGGTATTGTCCGAGCTTCGCATCTCGGGCCTGCCGGAGGGCTTCTCCCTGGAGGCAGGTGAGCGCGATCCGTCGACGGGCGATTGGGTGGTCGACCGGTCCACGCAGTCCGAGATCGACTATCTCGATGCCATCGCCGCCCACACCAAAGCAATCGCGGTTACCCCCGCTGCCGGTTTCAACGGCGGGCTGGCCCTCCATATCGCAGCAACCAGCAGCGAACCATCCAACGGCAGCACTGCCACAACGCACGCTTCAGTCAACGTCTCGATTTCCCCTGTAGACGAGCCTGCCGCTGGCCTGCCGATCGTCTTTGACACCGATCCCGGCGTCGAGCTGCCAGTGTTCACCGACCATTCGACAACCTACATCGTCGACGACCTCACCGCCGTCGACCTCATCGCCGACTACGACTTCGACGAGGGCGATCGTATTGATCTCAGCGCGGTGCTGGACGGTGTCGGACCCGAGGACATTGCAGACTTCATCCGCTACGTCGACGGGACGCTCTCAGTGGATACGGACGGTTCCGGTCCGATCGACTTCGTCGCGGCGGCAAAGTTCTCAGCCCCGCCGGACCAGCTGGCGCTGATCCTCGACAACGGGTTCGAGGTCGTCATCGGTGCCAACTGACCGGCGGGAACTTCCTGCTCTCCTCTTCGTTCCCGACGCACCCGCTTGAGGCGGCCAAAGGAGCGTTCGGATGTCGTTGCTGAGCTTGGCCTCTGCGGCCGTCACCTGCGGCTTCCTCGCCCTGCCGGCGCTGGCGGCCGACCTCAATCCGGTCGGCCAGTGGGAGGTCTCCACCGGCGAATCGCGCTACCGCGTCTCGACTTGCGGCAAGACGGGCCAGGAGCTCTGCGCCAAGCTCACCTGGCTGCGCGAGGACGCTCGCACCGACAAGAACCTCGCCCTCCTCAACAAAACCATCGTCCGCGGCCGCGCCGCCGCCGAGAACAAGTGGACCGGCACCCTGATCTACGATGGCCAGGCCTACCAGGCGACCGTAACCCTGGTGACGAAGAACTCCATGAAGGTTCACTCCTGTTCCGGCGTCTTTTGTCACTCTTTCGAGCTCAAACGGTTCTAGAGCCTCGTTCATCTGCCGTTCAGCTCCGTGGCGAAAACCCGGCGTTGCGCTGAACGGCGTCCTGCACTACCTTGGTCGGGACACGTGAACGAACCTGCGTCCGGGCGCCCGCGAACCCCGCCGGAGCGACTGCGCAGGACAGGAGATAAGGTTGGCCGACACCGATCGGTCCGCCGCCGCGACCGGGCTTCTGCCCGAGGTGCGGCACCGTGACGGCGTGGGTCCATCGCCCCCGTCGGCAGCGCCCGGAGGCACCTACCGCCCCCCTCAGGCCCACGGCGACCGGCGGACGCAAAACGCCCTGAATCCGGCCCCTCGCCGCCCTCGCGGTCCGCTCTATGCGGCCCTCGATCTTGGCACCAACAACTGCCGCCTGCTGATCGCCCGCCCCCACGAGCAGGGCTTTCGCGTGCTCGACGGCTTCACCCGCATCGTCCGCCTCGGCGAAGGCCTCTCGACCACCGGGCGCCTCAGCGACGCCGCGATGGACCGAACCATCGAAGCCCTGCGCCAATGCCGCAACAAGCTGCGAGAGCACGAACCGACGCGCATGCGCCTGATTGCCACCGAGGCCTGCCGCTCGGCGTCCAATGGCCTTGAATTCATTGCCAGAGTTGAGCGCGAGCTCGGGCTGAAGCTCGAGATCGTCGACCGCCAGACCGAGGCAGCGCTGGCCGTCACCGGCTGTGCAGACCTCATCGATGCCGAAAGCGCTGGCGCCCTGATGTTCGACATCGGCGGTGGCTCCTCCGAATTGGCCTGGCTCGATTTCCGCGGCGGCCGACCCCGCCGCCAGGGCCGTATGTCTTCGTCCATCCGCTCCTGGCAGTCGCTGCCGGTCGGCGTCGTCTCCATCGCCGAAAAGTTCGGCGGCGTGAACGTTACCGGCGAAACCTTCGAGCAGATGGTGAACTTCGTCTCCGGCCATCTCCGCCAGTTCCGTGGCCGAGAAAAGCTCAGGCAGATGATCGCCGACCACCCGGTCCACCTCATCGGTACCTCCGGCACGGTGACGACCTTGGCCGGCCTCCATCTCGGCCTCGAGCGCTACGAGCGGCAAAAGGTCGATGGGCTCTGGATGCAGACCTCCGAGATCGACGCTACCATCTCCGCCTTGCTCGGCATGCCGTTTGAACGCCGCGTCGCCCACCCCTGCATCGGCCGCGACCGCGCCGACCTCGTGCTGCCCGGCTGCGCCATCTTCGAGGCCATCCGCCGCGAATGGCCGACCACCCGCGTCCGCGTCGCCGACCGGGGCCTGCGCGAGGGCATTCTCATCTCGCTGATCGATGCCGATCGCGGCGAACGCAGCGGCCGGCCGGGCAGGGGAGCACGCTGATGGTCAAAACCACCAATATGGGCGGCGGTGCCGGCCGCCGCTCCGATCGCGATCTCAAGGTCCGGGTCAAGACCTCGAAGGGCCGCAAGATCGGCTCGACCCTCTGGCTGCAGCGCCAGCTCAACGACCCCTATGTCGCCAAGGCCAAGGCCGAAGGCCTCCGCTCCCGCGCCGCCTACAAAATCAAGGAACTCGACGAGCGCTACAAGTTCTTCAAGAAGGGCCAGCGCATCGTCGATCTCGGCGCGGCGCCGGGCGGCTGGTCGCAGGTGGCGGCGCCCATCGTTGGGTCCACCGAGGCCAACCCGCTGATCGTCGGCATCGACTTCCTCGACATGGATCCGATCCCAGGTGTCGTGCTGCTCAAGAAGGACTTCACCGAGGACGATGCCCCGGACGCCTTGATCGCCGCTCTCGGCGGTCACCGGCCGGACATCGTCATGTCCGATATGGCCGCCCCGACCACTGGTCACCGCGCCACCGACCACCTCCGCATCATGAACCTCGTCGAGCTCGCGGCGCACTTTGCGGTTGACGTGCTGGCCCCCGGCGGCACCTTCATCGCCAAGGTCTTCCAGGGCGGCACCGAGCACGAGCTGCTCGGTATGCTCAAGCAGCATTTCGCCACTACCCTCCACGCCAAGCCGAAGGCGAGCCGGCAGGAAAGTGCCGAAACCTACCTCATCGCCCGCGGCTTCAAGGGCTGACTCCTGGAACGCGCGCCGAGCCTTGCGGTCATAGCGGCGTGTCGTCGGGTTTCGGTGCGGGCTTGATGGCCTTGTGCCCGGAGACGTTGCTACCCGCGTCCGGTGGCAGGCGCCAGAAGGCGAGGACGCTGAGCAGCGATACGCCGGCCACGACGAACCAGGCGATGTGGAAGGCCTCGAGGCTGAGCTCGCCGCCGAGAACCTGGGCGCTGACCTCCAGCGCGCCACCAGCCACCGCCACGCCGAAGGCGATGCTGAGCTGCTGGCTCACCGCCGAAATCGCCGAGGCCTGGCTGGCGTCATGGTCGTCGATATCGGCGTAGCCCAGGGCGTTGACGCCGGTGAAGAAGACCGACCGCAGCAGGCCCATGGTCAGAAGCAGTGCATAGATGAAGATGTGCGGCGTCTCGGGCGTCAAAAATCCGTTCAAGGACAATGCCAGGCAGGCGGCGATGCTGGCGGATGCGAGGATCCGGGGGAAGCCGAAAGCGGCATAGATCCGCTCGGCCACAACCTTGCTGAGCATGGCGCCGAAGGCCCCGATAAAGGTAATGAGGCCGCTCTCGAACGGGGTTAGGCCGAAGGCGAGCTGCAGCATCAGTGGCAAGAGGAACGGGGTGGCCCCAACCCCGATGCGGAAGATCGAGCCGCCGATGATGGCGCTGCGAAACAGCCGGTGCCGCGCCAGCAGTGTCGGATCGAGCAGCGGATATTCGGTGCGGCGCGCATGGAACCAGTAGAGCACGGCGGCCAGAACGCCCGCTCCGACCGCGACATATCCGACGATCTGCGGAATGGCCGGCAGGCTGATCACCGAAAGCCCGAAGATGATGCCCGCAAACGCGATGCCGGCGAGCACGAATCCAGCAAAATCGATCGGCCGTGGCG
>DATCRS010000281.1:0-2652 GCA_036568845.1 Devosia sp.
CCGCTGCGCTTGTCCATCACGACGTCGACCTTGCGGTTCTGCGCCAGGTCCTTGTGGATCGAAACCATGGTCTCGACCAGCCGCTCCACATCGACCTCCTCGACGCTCTGCCGCGCCAGCTCGGCATCGAGCCGGCTGGCATTGGAGATGTCGGAGATCAGCCGGTCGAGGCGCTTCACGTCATGCTGGATGATGGCATGCAGCCGCTCGCGATCCTCGACGCGCTTGGCGCGCGGCAGGGTTTCCACCGCAGACCGCAGCGAGGTCAGCGGGTTCTTGAGCTCATGCGCCACGTCGGCAGCGAAACGCTCGATCGCTTCGATGCGGTTATAGAGCGCCGAGGTCATCGACCGCAGCGCCCGCGAGAGGTGCCCCACCTCGTCGGCACGATCCGAGAAGTCCGGGATCTCGGTGCGCATGCTTGCCGAGCCATGCACCTTCTCGGCCGCCCCGGCGAGGCGGCGCAGTGGGCCGGCGATGGTGCCGGCCAGCAGCAGCGAGAGGATGATGGTCACCGCCGCGGCCACCAGCGCGATGCGCATGATGCCCCAGCGTTCCTGGGTGTCGATCTGGTCGATGTCGCCCGGGTTGGTCGAAAGCAGCAGCACGCCGACCGTCGCGCGGACGCGCTGGATCGGCACCGCGACCGAAACCACCAGCTGGTGCTTGCTGTCGACCCGGACGATCGCCGTCGGCCGCCCGCCCATGGCCTCCGTCACTTCGGGGTAACGCGTGCCCTCGTCGGCCCCGTACTCCTGGTAGAGCGGGAAATCGTCGCCCGGCAGCCAGGCCATCAGCGAGTTCCACCAGTCAAAGAGGAAGAACCCGGTGCCGTCCTGCGGCCGCGTGAGCTGCCGCAACACCTCGCCACGGGCATAGAGATTGGCGCTGTCGAGGATCAGCAGCCCTTCCTTGTCATAGATGCGCGCGCGGGTGCGCGTCGGCGTCACGAGGTTGCGCAGCAGCGGCGCAACCCGCTCGGGATTGATCGGGAATTCCAGCGTCGGATCGAAAAAGCTCAGCGACGACACCGTGTCGCCGGCCTGCAGCTCGAGCAGCCGGTCCGGGTTGACGGTGATCACGTCGCTGTCGACCGTGGCCGAAGCCGCAATGGCCGAGGCGATGATCTCGCCCTGGACGCGCAGGCTCTGCAGCCGCGCATCGATCAGCCCGGTGCGGTACTGGTTGAGAAAGAGGATGCCCACCACCAGCACGGCGAGGCCGGCAAGGTTGAGCACGATGATGCGCTTGGCGAGGCTCGAGAAGATGGTGAGCGCCAGGAACCGGCGGACGGCCCGCCACCAGACGGCAAGCGTCGTGAGCAGCCGATGCCAGACCCGCGCCAAACCGGACTCTCGTGGGGCCGCTTCGACGACAGCTTTCTCATCCAGCTCGTGCCCGGTGACGGCCACAGACGCTTATTGCTCCTTGAACCGATAGCCAACGCCGTAGAGCGTTTCGATCATGTCGAAATCGTCGTCCACGGCCTTGAACTTCTTGCGCAGCCGCTTGATGTGGCTGTCAATGGTCCGGTCGTCGACATAGACCTGGTCGTCATAGGCGGCATCCATCAGCGCGTTGCGCGATTTGACCACCCCCGGCCGCAGCGCCAGGGCCTGGAGGATCAGGAATTCGGTGACGGTCAGGGTGACCCGCTGGCCCTTCCAGGTGCAGGTGTGGCGTTCCTCGTCCATCACCAGCGAGCCGCGCTCGATCAGTGCCTTGCTGGGAGGCGCATCGGCCCCGGCCGGCGCACCGGAGGGGTCGCGCGGCGCGGCGCGGCGAAGGATGGACTTCACCCGCTCGACCAGCAGGCGCTGGCTGAACGGCTTGGTGATGAAGTCGTCGGCCCCCATCTTGAGGCCGAAGAGCTCATCGATCTCCTCGTCCTTGCTGGTGAGGAAGATCACCGGCACGTCGGATTTCTGGCGCAGCCGGCGCAACAGCTCCATGCCGTCCATACGCGGCATCTTGATGTCGAGGATGGCGAGATCGGGCCGGTCGTTGGTGAGGCCCTCGAGCCCCGAGGCGCCGTCGGTATAGGTGGAGACGTTGTAGCCTTCCGCCTCAAGTGTCAGCGACACCGAGGTGAGGATATTGCGGTCATCGTCCACCAGGGCGATCTTGGGCATCCGGTTCCCTTTCATGTCGTAGCCGGCGCGACGCATGCCGGATTGCGGCAGAGGTTGACTGCCACAATTGCGCATAAATAAGGCGGGTTCCCTCCGGTTACCAGCGTTTACGGGTCATTTTGCCGCGATTCATCGCGCTGCAACTATGGTCTTACGACCGATTTCGGGATGTTCTCATCTGAACATTTGCCCTTACCACTGGCGCTACCACGCCGAGGACGGGGCAGAAAATGACCTCTTTCGACCACGACGACCTGCATCAACGCATCGCCGAGCGGGCCCATTCGGTCACCTGGGATGCCGATCTCCCCGCCCTCATCACCGAGGCGCTGAACCGCGGCGAAGGCGTACTGACCGCCGACGGCGCGCTCGCCGTCACCACCGGCGTCTTCACCGGCCGCTCGGTGAAGGACAAGTTCATCGTCATGGACGAGCTCACCGCCGACAGCGTGTGGTGGGAAAATTCGGCGGCCATGCAGCCGCAGCATTTCTCGGCCCTGCTCGAGGATATGCTGATGGC
>DATCRS010000282.1:0-3562 GCA_036568845.1 Devosia sp.
AGATAGACTACGAGAAGCGCGGCAACATGGCCGTGATCTTCGGCACGGCGTTCGTGCTGACGCTGATCATGGCGGGGAATCTCGCCTTTTTCACCGCGCCGCTCGACTTGGGTGGCACGATCGCGGCGTCGGTGGCCGCCGGGCTGGGTTGGGCCGCCCTCTCGCTTTGGGTGATCTCCCTTTTCGAGCGGCGGCCCTTCGCCTACGTGCTGATCAATGGCGGCTACCTGACCGTCGGATTTGCCCTGATGGGGCTGATCCTCGGGATCTGGAAATAGCGGGAAACCCGGACCTCGTGGTTCGACAAGCTCACCATGAGGTCCTTCGAGATGTCTCAGTAGCCTCATCCTGAGCTTGTCGAAGGACGAGGCGTTCCCGATCACAGATCGATGTCGTCCTCGTCCTCCGTGGTGAGGCCGCGGAGGTCGGCGGCGGCCTTGCGGAGGATTTCGGCGGCGCGTCGCTGGGCGTCCTCGTTTTGGGCTGCCGCCTCGGCAAGGGCGGACTTGAGTTCGCGGCGGGCCTGGTTGAGCTCGGGCACGACGTCGCGCATGTCGCGATCGGGGCGGGGGCCGCGATCATGCCAGCCGGGGTGCGAACCAGGGTGGTCTTCGGGGCCGCGCGGCCATTCCTCGCGAAGCTTTTCGCGCCAGGCGTTTACCTTCTCGCCGGCCTTGCCGAGGAAATCGAGGGTGGCCTGGATGGCCTCGCGATTGTCGGCCAGGTGGGCGCGGCCCTCGTCGGTGATGGTGTAGAGCTTCTTATTGCCCTCGGCGGTTGAGGTCACGTAGCCGGCCTCTTCGAGGAAGGTCAGGGCCGGATAGACGATGCCGGGGCTGGGTGAATAGAAGCCGGCGGATTTTTCCTCGATGGCCTTTATGAGGTCGTAGCCGTGGCGCGGCTGCTGCTCGATGAGAAACAGCGCAACGAGCCGCAGGTCGCCGCTCGCCAGCATGCGGCCGATGCGGAAATTCTCGCCGAACCCGCCCCAGTCGCCGCGGCCCATGCCGGGGATACTGCCGAAACCGCGCCGGGCCATGGCCTCGAAACGGCGCCAGTTCCGATCCCAGCGATGATCGTGATGGTAATGCATTCTCGGTACTCCGATATATCTTTCGATGCGACAGGAGGTGGGAGCGGGGCGGTGAACGTTCAAGATAGGTTTCAAGATATATCGTTAGCGCTGGAGCAGATTTGATCCAGAGTCCCGTTGACTCTGGAACCGAGTCTGATGTTCTCTGTTTGTTCTTCAATGAACATCAGGCTGAAGGGAGCCCTCCCCATGCAGGGCGCACGCCAGAAACAACTGCAGGACCTGCGCGACAAGATCGCGGCACTGGAAACAGGGCCGGTGCTGAGAGGTGGTGGATCGGACAAAAGCCCATCCGGTCTTCTCAAAATTCCAACAGGCGCGGTGAACGAGGTTTTCGCGAGCGCCAAGCACGACAGTGCCGTAGCACTGGGCTTTTCCCTGGCACTGGCACAGGGCTTGGTCACCGAGACCCGGCCCGGCATTATTGTCCTGCAGCTTGTCGAGGAAGTGCAGAAGATGGGGGTGCCCTATGGGCCGGGCCTCATGCATTTCGGCATCTCTCCCGATCATCTGGTCCTGGCGCAGCCACGGACCATCACCGAGTTGCTCTGGGCCATGGAAGAGGCGATTGCCTGCCGGGCCGTGGCCGCGGTGGTGGCCGACATCGCGAGCTTTCACAAAGCTCTGGATTTCACTGCATCGCGACGCCTGAGCCTCAGAAGCGCGGAATCCGGCGCAAGCGCATTTCTCGTCCGCTATTCGGAGCAGCGTGAAACAAGCGCGTCGCGCTTCCGCTGGAAGATTTCGCCCGCGCCAAGCGGCCCGTTGCCCTTCGATGCGCGGGCACCCGGTCCCCCGCGATGGCGGGCAATCCTGGAAAAGGGCCGGTTGAAACCTGAGAAACCGGTGAGTGTCGAAGGCGAGGACTACTTAGTGGATTGGACGAAAGATGGTTTCGTTCTGGCAGCAGACATCGATAGAGGAGACCGGCAGCTCCCTATGGGCCGGCCGGCGGTATCTCGTCCTCAGCCTGCCGCGGTGGGCGACCGACTGTCTCAAGCGGTCTGACCCAACCTTGGCAGCCAGCGACAAGCCGTTCGCCCTCTGGGAAAGGATCAAGGGTGGACAGCGGCTCGCCGCACTGGACGCGCAGGCCACCAAGCGTGGGCTCAAACTCGAGCAGGCTCTTGCCGATGCGCGCGCCATCGTACCCGATCTCTTGGTGCAGGAGATCAACCATGACTTCCTCGAAGGTGTTTTCGCCGATTTCGCCGATTGGCACTCCAATGCCAGCCCGATCGTCGCGGTGCTGACCGACCAAGTACGCTATGGCCAACTGGCGCTCGACATTACCGGCGTATCGCATCTTTTCGGTGGTGAGGCGCAGATGCTGGCGATCCTCACCAACCGGCTTCGGAAGCTCGGCTACGCCGTGCAAGGGAGCATCGCTTCGACCATCGGTGCCGCCTGGGCTTTGGCCCAGTATCAGGACGGAAGAGTGCTGCCACCCGGCGAAGAACGGACGGCACTTGCCGATCTGCCGGTGGCGGCATTGCGGCTCGGAGAAGAGCAAGTCGAGCTTCTCAACCAGCTCGGCCTCAAGCAGGTCGGGCAACTTTGGGGCCGCGACCGGCGCGCTTTGCAGGCGCGGTTCGGCGAGACACTCCTGGTCCGGCTCGATCAGGCGGCAGGGATGCGCGAGGAGCAGATCAAACCCCGTATCCCTGTCGCCGAGCGGTTTACTGAACGCCGTTTTGCCGAACCCATCGGCCTGCTCGACGATGTACTGATGTGTGCCCGCGACCTCGCCATCCAGCTCACTCTGCGGCTCGAACAGGAATCGATGGGAGCACAAAGCTTCCACCTCTTCGTCTACCGGGTCGACCACAAGGTCATGAGTCTCTCGGTCAATGCCGCCCGCGCCACGCGCGACCCCGCGCATATCGCGCGGCTCTTTTCCCACCGTGCCGAACGGCTGATGGGCGAATATGATCCCGGCTTCGGCATCGACATGATCCGGCTCGCGGCGAGTTCGGTGACCGAGCTCGGCTCCACCCAACTGGGTGCCTTCACGACCGATAATGGCGCCGCCGATCTGGACCGGCTCTATGATCGACTGAGCAGCCGGCTGGGACCGTTGGCCGTCGTCCGAACCGTATTCGTCAGTTCCCACATTCCCGAACGGGCTGCCCGGCTGGAGCCGGTGGTGGTGCATGTCGAGGCCGATCCTGCCGCGGTACCCGATGCATCGGTTATTCGGCCACTACGCCTTTTCCCAGCGCCTGAACCGATAAAGGTTCTCGCGCAGGCGCCTGATGGTCCGCCCCTTCACATGATCTGGCGGCGTGAGCGCTATAGGCTGGTCAAGACGGCCGGTCCTGAGCGGATCGAAGCGGAATGGCATCGGACCAACATGAAGCTCGACCATATCCTTCCCGAGGAGAAGGAGGATGAGGAAAAGCACGAAGAGCAAGCCAAGAAGACGCCTCCTAAACCACCCGAACCCAATCCACGCGACAAGCTCAAAGC
>DATCRS010000283.1:0-6029 GCA_036568845.1 Devosia sp.
CCGCCGAAGGCGTCGAGACTGAGGATCAGCTCGAGGCGGTGCGGGCCGAAGGGTGCAGTGAGGTGCAGGGCTTCCTCTTTTCGCCTCCGCTGCCGCAGTCGGGGATCGATGCCCTGCTTGGCGCCAGCAGCGACGACGGCCTGGGGCTGCGCCGCCGCGCCTGAGCGTAGCGAGGAATTGAAGAACGGCTTAAGCCAAGCTTAAGCATGTTGGGATAGGTCTGTTTCTGTGCTCTGTGCTTGCGGGATGAGGCGTTTGCGTTGACAGCGAAGGCGAGTGATACGCCGGCGACGGATGGCGCATTGTTGCTCGATGCGGCACTCGAGAGCATTCCCTATGGCTTCTGCGTGTGGTCGAGCGAGTTCAAGCTCGTCATGTGGAACCGTCACTATCTCGATCTTTACGGTTTTCCCGCCAAGCGCATACGCAAGGGCATGAGCCTGGAAGCCGTGGTGCGGCTTTCGGCCCAGATGGGCAATCATCCCGACCAGAGCCCCGAGGAATTTCTCGCCGCCTACAAGCAGGAGCTCAACAACAACCGTTCCGGGCTCCGTGCCAAGGTGCGCGAGCTCGTCCAGGGCGGCCGCACCATCGAAACCGCTCACGTCTACTCCCCCGGCTTGGGCTGGGTGGTGACGCACGAGGACGTCACCGAGGAGATCGCCTCGACCGAGATCGTGCAGCGGCGTAAGCGCGAGCTGGAGCGGCAGAACATCCGGCTCAACGCGGTCGTCAACAATATCAGCCAGGGCCTCTGCATGTTCGACGCCAAGGGCCGGCTGGTGGTCTGCAACGCGCCCTACGCCAAGATCTACGACCTGCCCGATGAGTACCTGAAGCCCGGGACGACCCTCGAATCCATTCTCGAACACCTGTTCGAGCGCGGCATGGAGGCCGGCGGTGACCGCGAGGCTTACATCCGCTGGCGCCGCGAAGTGATCTCGCGCGGCGAGTACGGCAAGAACATCCACGAGCTCAACGGCCGCACCATAATGATGCAGCACCATCCGATGAAGGATGGCGGCTGGGTGTCGACCCACGAGGACATCACCGAGCAGCGCCAGCAGGAAGCGCGCATCCGCCACCTCGCCCGGCACGACGCGCTGACCGAGCTGCCCAACCGCATCCAGTTCCTCGAAGAAATGACCGAGGCGGAAGCGACCATCGGGCGCGGCGAGAAAGCCGCGGTGCTCTCGATCGACCTTGATCATTTCAAGGCCGTCAACGAGACGCTGGGCCACGCCATCGGCGACAAGGTGCTGAAGCAGGCCTCCGCGCGGCTCTGGGGATCGACGCGCGAGACTGACGTCCTGGCCCGCCTGGGCGGCGACGAGTTCGCCCTGTTGCTGCGGCCCATCAGCAAGCCCGAGGATGCCGCCACCATCGCCGAGCGCATCACCCGCACCATGTCGACCCCCTTCAACATCGACGGCCACCAGATCGAGCTGGGCGCTTCGGTCGGCATCGCGCTCGCCCCCGATGACGGCAGCACGGCCGACCAGTTGGTGAAGCACGCCGACCTGGCGCTGCAACGCGCCAAGACCGAGGGCCGCTCGACCTTCCACTTCTTCGAGAGCGGGATGGACAAGGCCATCCAGCAGCGCCGTGTCATCGAGGCAGGCCTGCGCGCCGCGTTGGCCAACAACGAGTTGCGCCTCGTCTACCAGCCGCTACTTGGACTCAAGGAAAACCGCATCACCTGCCTGGAGGCGCTGTTGCGCTGGAACCATCCGGTTCGCGGCGCCATCTCGCCTGTCGAGTTCATTCCGGTCGCCGAGGAAACCGGCCTCATCGTTCCGATCGGCGAGTGGGTCCTGCGCCAGGCCTGTCGTACCGCGATGACCTGGCCCACCAATGCCCGCGTGGCCGTTAACCTCTCGACCGTCCAATTCCGTAACCGCCGGCTCTACGAGACCGTGGTGGCTGCGCTCAGCGAAAGCGGCCTGCCGCCGGCCCGGCTGGAGCTCGAGATCACCGAGTCGCTGCTCCTGGCCGAAAGCGAACCGACGCTGGAAACGCTGCACAAGCTGCGAGCGCTGGGCATCCGTATCTCGATGGACGATTTCGGTACCGGTTACTCCTCGCTGAGCTACCTGCGCTCCTTCCCCTTCGACAAGATCAAGATCGACCGCTCCTTCATGCGCGACCTCGGACAGCAGGAAGACAGCCTCGCCATCGTCAAGGCCATCATCGGGCTGGGCCAGTCGCTGGGCATGTCGACCACCGCCGAGGGCATCGAGACCGAGGAGCAGCTCACAGCGGTGCGCGATCAGGGCTGCGACGAAATCCAGGGCTTCCTCTTCTCCCCACCCATCGAGCAGGCCGCCGTCCGCGATCTCCTCCAGAAGGATGCCCGCCCGCAATTGCGACGGGTATCGTAGAGACTCGGGCGATCGCGAGCGACTACCACTACGCTGCCTTCGCCGGCGACTTATCCTCCTCTACTTCTTCCTCGTAGGCGCCAATCTCGATAGCGCGCTCCATAAGGGCGTTCATCTTGTCCTTGGTCACGCCAGGCGTGCCAGCCTTGTAAAGGCGATCGAGAACCTTGTAGGGGTTGAGGATCAGGCAATGCGAAAGCGGTCCAGCCTGCCCCTCCTTGACGCTGATGAATCCGAGCTCGTCGAGCTTGCGGATTTTCTCGGCCCACGTGCGTTCGGCGCGTTGACCGGTAAAACCGGACTGGAAGGCCATCTCCTTGGACCTAGTGAGACTCACATACATTTCGTCGTAGCTGCGGCACCACAGCTCGAGATAGGTCGAGGAGGCAGGGGCGCCCTTGGTGAGGTCGTCAATGATACTCATGATGAGGGGCATCGTGCGCGGGATGGAAACGAAGCCATCGTTGCGCTTGCGGTGCCAGAGCTCCTCGACGAAGTCGACGTCGGGCCACAACTTTGCTCGCAGCTCGCGGATTTTCTTGACGTATTTGCTGGGTCTGCTCAATGGATACTCCTGATTTATTGGTCGGGCCGAGGTTTGGAAGCTCAGCCCTCTTCGCTGAGGGGTTGACCGGATCAGGTTTGGAAGCTGCCCGGTGATCGCCATCCGCTCTTGCGAATAACGACAATATGAGCATGAAAGACTTAGTTATCAAAGGCTTAGATCGCGCAAGTCGGTCTCACTGCGCGCGACTTGCGGCCAACTGAGTACCCGAGTACGTGGAACTTGCGCCAACTGAGTTCAAGAGATGGCGTCGGCGGCTTTTTAAGGCTTGAAGTATCTGGGGGTTAGACTCCGATCGTTAGTGCTCGCGGTGATCGGGTGTGCTCGGGGTGCTCGACATGTGGTCGCTGTGCTCAGAGAGCGTCCAGGTACACCCCTCCTCTGTGCCGCTCGCGGCACCAAACGGAAGGCTCCGCTATGAACCTCATGGACGCCTAGCTGCACCTCTCCAGCGCCGACCGGCGTTAACCCGGCAACCCTGCCATACGGCGAATTGTCTTGAGAATGTGACAGGGCTCCTTTATGGGGCGCGGCTAATCTCCCCTTACTGATCGGCCGCCCCTCATGTCCTTGCGGAACATCGCAATCATTGCCCACGTCGACCATGGCAAGACCACGCTCATCGACGTGCTGCTCAAGCAGTCGGGCGCCTTCCGCGAGAACCAGCGCGTCGAAGAGCGCGCCATGGACTCCAACGACCTCGAGCGCGAGCGCGGCATCACCATCCTTGCCAAGGTGACCTCGCTGGTCTGGAAGGACACCCGCATCAATATCGTCGACACCCCGGGCCACGCCGATTTCGGCGGCGAGGTGGAGCGCATCCTCTCGATGGTCGATGGCGTGGTGATCCTCGTGGACGCTGCCGAAGGCCCGATGCCGCAGACCAAGTTCGTGCTCGGCAAGGCGCTAGCCCAGGGCCTCCGCCCGATCGTCGCCATCAACAAGATCGACCGGCCCGACGAGCGCCATCTCGAAGTGCTCGAAGAGATCTTCGACCTCTTCATCTCGCTCGACGCCACCTCCGAGCAGCTCGATTTCCCGGTGCTCTACGGCTCGGGCCGCAACGGCTGGATGGCCGAGACCCCCGATGGCTCGCGCGACGACCAGATGGCGCCGCTGCTCGACAAGGTGG
Organism: Devosia sp.; assembly: GCA_036568845.1. Classification (GTDB taxonomy): domain Bacteria; phylum Pseudomonadota; class Alphaproteobacteria; order Rhizobiales; family Devosiaceae; genus Devosia_A. The sequence goes on from DATCRS010000283.1 coordinate 4,079, forward strand.
TCTCCTACGTCCCCGAGCCCAAGGTGGAAGAGGGCCCGTTCCGGATGCTGGTGACCACCATCGAGCGCAATCCCTTCCTCGGCCGCGTGCTGACCGGCCGCATTGCCTCGGGCTCGGTCCGCGCCAATGACGCCGTGCATTCGCTCTCCCGCGACGGCAAGGAGATCGAAAAGGGCCGCATCTCCAAGGTGCTCGCCTTCCGCGGCCTCGAGCGCACCCCGATCGAGGTCGGCGAGGCTGGCGACATCGTCGCCATCGCCGGGCTCGAAGAAACCACTGTCGCCCACACCATCGCGGTTCCCGCGGTAACCGAGCCGATCCCCGCCAAGCCGATTGATCCGCCCACCCTCTCGGTCACCTTCCGCATCAATGACGGTCCGCTCGCCGGCCGCGAGGGCGACAAGGTGCAGAGCCGCGTCATCCGCGAGCGCCTGATGCGCGAGGCCGAAGGTAACGTCGCCATCCGCGTCACCCCCAATCCCGACGGCGACAGCTTTGAGGTCGCCGGCCGCGGCGAACTCCAGCTTGCCGTGCTGATCGAAAACATGCGCCGCGAGGGTTTTGAGCTAACCATCGGCCGCCCGCGCGTCGTGCTCCGCGAGGAGAATGGCCAGCGGCTAGAGCCGGTCGAGGAGGTCATCATCGACGTCGACGACGAGCATTCGGGCGTCGTCGTGCAAAAGCTCACCGAGCGCAAGGGCGACCTCGTCGACATGCGCCCCTCGGGCGTCGGCCGGACCCGCCTCCGCTTCTACGTGCCGACCCGCTCGCTCATCGGCTACCAGCCCGAGCTGCTGTCGGACACCCGCGGCACCGCGATCTTCAACCGCCTGTTCCACGAGTACCAGCCCTACAAGGGTGCCCTACCCGGCCGCCGCACCGGCGTCCTCATCTCCAACGGCACCGGTCAGTCGGTCGCCTATGCGCTCTGGAACCTCGAAGAGCGCGGGCCGATGATGATCGACCCAGGCGTCGAGGTCTATGAGGGCATGATCATCGGCGAACACTCCCGCGAGAACGACCTCGAGGTCAATCCGCTCAAGGGCAAGCAGCTGACCAACATCCGCACCACGTCCAAGTACGAAGCCGTGCGCCTCACCCCGCCCAAGAAGCTCACGCTGGAGCAATCATTGGGCTATATCGCCGACGACGAATATGTCGAGGTAACCCCCAAATCCATCCGCCTGCGCAAGATCGCCCTCGATCCCAACGAGCGGAAGAAAATGATGCGCGCCGCCAAGGCTGGGTGATCCAGGCTCTCTCCTTCAGTCGGCGTCCCCTCGCCCCTTTGGGGAGAGGGCAAGTGGAGCTTAGGAGCGAAGCGACTTAGCGAAACTGGGTGAGGGGGCCTTACACCTGACCCGTGCCACCAGGGGAGCGAGCGCATGGCCGAGTGGATCATCCAGACCATCAACAGCTCGGGCTATCTCGGGCTGATCCTCCTGATGCTGGTCGAGGCCGTGTTTCCGCCAATCCCCTCCGAGCTCATCATCCCCTTTGCGGGCTTTTCGGCCGCTCGCGGCGATCTCTCCTTCTTCGGCGTCGTCGCCGCGGCGACCTTCGGCTCCGTGCTCGGCACCATCCCCTGGTATCTCGCCGGTCGCCTCTTCGGCCTGCACCGCGTCCGCTACCTCGCCGACCGCTTTGGCCGCTGGCTGACCCTCAATGCCGAGGAGATCGACCTCGCCACCGGCGTCTTCCGCCGCTATGGCCCCTGGATCGTCCTCTTCGGCCGCCTGCTGCCGATCATCCGCACCCTGATCTCGGTCCCGGCGGGCCTCGCGAAAATGCCGCCATGGAAGTTCTTCGGCTTCTCGCTCATCGGCATGGTGGTCTGGAACACCATCCTCGCCGGCGCGGGCTATCTCCTCGCCGAGCACTATCACCTCATCGAGGCCTGGCTCGATCCGCTGACCTGGCTCGTGCTCGGCAGCGTCGTGATCCTCTATTT
>DATCRS010000284.1:0-3217 GCA_036568845.1 Devosia sp.
CGATGGTGGTGTTGCCAATCCCCATTTCGCCGACGACGAGGAGATCGGGCTTTCCGGCAATCGCCTCCATGCCATAGGCGATGGTCGCAGCGCACATCTTGTCGTCCATCGCCGGCTCTTGCGTGATGTCGCCGGTGGGCAGCTCCAGCGCCAGCTCGAACACCCGGAGGTTGAGCTCGTGCAGGGCGCAGATCTGACTGATGGCGGCGCCGCCATCGGTAAAATTCTTGACCATCTGCGCGGTGACCGCGCGCGGAAAGGCGGAAACCCCCTGGTCGGTGACGCCATGGTTGCCGGCAAAGATCGCGACCATGGGATTGTCGAGCGTCGGCTTGCTCTTGCCCTGCCAGCGCGCCAGGAACTCGACCAGCCGCTCCAACTCGCCCATGGAGCCGGGCGGCTTGGTGAGCGTGATATCACGGGCCTGAACTGCCATCACCGCGACCTCGTCGCCGGGCGGCACGATCTTCAAGAGGTCGACGATATCGGCATAGGGCGTGGCCATGGCTGCTCCGAGGTTGCAAAGCGCGGTCGGCTGACCGACAACGGCTTTCTCTCTACGAGTCCCACGAGCATTGCAAATTGACCCATGAGGACCCCCTGGGGCGCCGCGTTTCCCCGCCACGGCAGGACAACCATAGTCCGATGGAAGTCGGCTCGCGGCTGACCGACGACCTGGTGATGGCGCTGCGGTTCTTTTCCCGCCTCCCGACCGGCGACCGGCCGCACGAATTGCCGAACCTCTCGCGCATCGCCATCGCCCTGCCCTTTGCCAGCGTCGTCATCGGCTTGTTGCCGGTGCTGGTGCTGATGGGCGGCGTCTGGCTCTCCATGCCGCCGTTCTTCGCCGCGGCGCTCGGCGTCGCGGTGGCGATCGTCGTCTCGGGCGCGATGACCGAGGACGCGCTGGCCGACACGATGGACGGGCTCTTCGGCGGCCAGACGGTCGACCGCCGTCTCGATATCATGAAGGACAGCCGCCACGGCACCTATGGCGTCTGCGCGATCGCAATGCTGCTGGCCCTGCGGGTGACGGCACTGGGCTCGGTGGCAGCGATCCATCCGCTGATCGCCGCTGGCATCTGGATGGCGGCGATGGTGCTCAGCCGCTCGTTCTCGCTGTGGCTTACCGTGGAGCTGCAGCCCGCCCGACTTGACGGCGCCTCCGCGGCCGCCGGCCGGGTGAGCAAGCGAGGTTTTGGCATCGGAATGGGCCTTGCCGTGCTGCTCGGCTTTCTCACCGGAGCGCCGGCAACCAGTTTCTTCGCCATCGTTCTAGCGGTGGCGCTGGCCGGCCTCGTCGCCTTCGGCTGGACCGCGCTTTGCCGGCGGCTGGTCGGCGGCCAGACCGGCGACCTCATCGGCGCCCTCCAGGCGCTGGTGGAGGTCGCCGTACTGACGGTGCTGGTGGCGTTCGCCTAGGCCGCGATGCGCTTCGGCTTGCCGGCGTGGAGGCGCAGCGCTTCCTGTACGGCGGGGCGGGCCTGCATGCGGTCGAACCAGGCGCGGATGTTCGGGAACGCATCGAGCGGCGTCTTGGCGAAGCCGGCCCAGTTGACCATGACGAAGAGATAGGCGTCGGCGACGCTGAAGTCGCCCATCAGGTAGTCGCTGCCGTCCAACTGGCGCTCGATCAATGCGTAGCGCGACGCGATCTTGGCCCGCGCGTAGTCCTGCGCCACTTCGCCCACTTCGGGGTGGAAAAGCCAGGGCGAATAGAACTTGTGCAGTTCCGAGCCAAGGAAATTCAGCGTCTCCTGCAGCCGCGTGCGAGGCCAGCTGCCGGCCGTCGGCGCGAGATTCCACTCCGGGCGGAGGTCGGCGAGATATTGCAGGATGGCGCTCACCTCCGTCAGCAGCTCGCCATTGGCGGCGACCAGTGCCGGCACGTAGTTCTTGGCGTTGACGCCGACATAGTCGGTGCCGTCGGCAAGGGTGTGTGGGTCCTTGAGGATGTCGACCTCGACGAGATCGAGTTCGATGCGCGCCTCGGTGGCCGCAATGACGACTGCGAGCGAGCAACCATAGGGGTTGAAGTAGAGCTTCATGTTCGTCTCCGGGTTGTGATGCCGGAGACGTATCGCCTCCAATTCGGAAAGGCGAATTGCAACATCGTCACCCGCGTTTGCATTTCTGCAAACACGTTCGTGTGCTATGAGCAGCTCATGGACAACTGGAACGACATGAAGCTGGTGTTGGCGATCGCACGCGTGGAGAGCCTTTCGGGCGGAGCGGCCGCGCTTGGCATCAACCACTCCACCGCGTTCCGCCGTCTCAATGCGCTGGAAGAGAAGATCGGGGCGCGGCTGTTCGAGCGGCTGCCGGGCGGCGTCTATCGTACCACCGCGGAAGGCGAGCGGGTGGCGACGACGGCCGAGCGGGTCGAGACGGAGGCCGCGGCGCTCAGCCGCGATGTGATCGGCCGGGATGCCCGGCTCACCGGCTCGCTGCGCGTCACCTCCTCGGAGACGCTGGCCTATCAGGTGCTGACGGCGCAGCTGGCGCGCTTCCGTGCGGCGCATCCGGGAATCGTGGTGGAGCTCGTCATCGACAACCGCGTCCTGAGCCTCTCCCGGCGCGAGGCCGACATCGCGGTGCGCGTCACCCGGCCCAAGGAGCCAGACCTCCACGGCCGAAAGCTCGCCGACATCGCGTGGACCATCTACGCCGCGCCGGAGCTGGTCGCGGCGCATGGCCCGATCGCGGTCGACGACCAATTGCTCGGGCGGGACTTCATCGGCTGGGGCGCGGAAGTGAGCGGCCTTGCGGCGCCGGACTGGCTGGCGGATCGCGTGGATCCGGGCCGGATCGTCTATCGCAGCAACAGCCTCGTCAACCAGTTCAGCGCCGCCAAGGCGGGGATCGGGTTCGCGCTCCTACCCTGCTATCTCGGCGACCCCGAACCGGGGCTGGTGCGGGCGCTCGACGTGCCGGCGGCGGTGCTGACGCGGGAGCTCTGGATGGTCACCCATGCGGATTTGCGGAAAACGGCACGGGTGCGCGCCTTCTTCGACATTGTCGGCGAAGGTCTCGCGGCGCAGCACCCCCTTTTCGCCGGTGCCAACTAGGAACGGAGCACGGGAGTCTGCCGTTGACGCGAAAACGGAGACTGCCATGGCCGACCCGCACCGCCCGCTGAAACCAGCCGACAAGAAGCCCGGCGAAGTGCCGCCAGATATCCCCGAAACCGACGACCCCGAGCGCGACTTCGCTGAAG
>DATCRS010000285.1:0-7012 GCA_036568845.1 Devosia sp.
GAGCGAGGTGGAAACGTCCGGTCGCGTCGGCGGGCCAATAGGCCCAGTCTTTGTGCACTACGCTTTCCGGGCCTCTGGCCCGCCGGCGCAGTCCTTCCCTCGATCAACCCGACGGACTTGGGTCCGCCGGGCGCCTGGTCACGCCGGCGCGCCACCTATCCGATCAAATGCCTCGATCCCAGCCATCAACATCATTGGCTGGACGCAGGCCTGGCACCGCGGCACCATCGCGGCATGACCGACGATGCCCGCACAGCGCCGCCCGGCAATGGCGGCCCGCCGCTCGACGACGACGAGGGCCACCGCCCGCCCTGGGGCCGCGACGGCATCGGCAACTGGTTCGAGTGGTCGGCGGCCAAGAAGCGCGCCTTCGACGCGCCCTATGCCATCGCCGTGATGCGGGCCCGCCGCGCCGAGGCGCTGGGCCTCACCTACGACGAATATACGCTCGAGATCCTCGAGCGCGGCCGCTATCTCAACGCCGGCGACATCGACCGCATCGCCGAGATCATTCGCCGCCGCCCCGTGCGCTACTGAGGCCTCGCGCAACGAAGCGCCTCCCGCAGCGCGCGGATGTGCTAGAAATAGCGCCGATGGAGGTTTTGCCATGCTGAAGCCATTCGTCCTCGCTGCCGCCCTGCTCGCCATGGCCGCTCCGGTTGCCGCTGCCGAGGCCCGCGCCACCGGCGACCTGCCGATCCGCTCCGGTCCCGGCAGCGGCTATCGCATCATCGGCACGCTGCCCGACGGAACCTATGTCGGGCTCTCCCGCTGCACGCGCGAAAGCCGCTGGTGCAAGATCATCTACGACGACGGGCCGGACGGCTGGGTACGGGGCTCCTATCTCGTCGGCTCCGGCGCCAAGCTCCGGGTGACGCCGCCCGATTTCGTCAATCCGTTCCGCAACTGGCTCGATTGAGAAAGTTCCAGCTAAACAGGGCCTTCAGGCCGGGTTCAGACGCAAGACCCTAGCGTCCGGGTCAAGGCAGCAATGCCAAGAACCCGAACAAAGGAACCCGAAAATGCTTGCACGTACTCTCAAGACCGCGGCGATCGCCGCCGTTGCGATCGTCGCCACCGCCGGCGTCTCCATGGCCGCCCAGTATGCCTGGGTCGACTACGACGCCAAGGTCAAGCACAAGCCCACCAACAAGTCCCAGACCGTCAACTGGGTACACGAAGGCCAGCAGGTCAAGGTCATCGCCCACAACGGCAACTGGGTGAAGATCAAGATCCCGGGCAACGATGGCTGGGTAAAGGCCGGCGCCCTCGACTATGCGCCCTTCCCCAACAACAACCCCTGGCCGAACAACGGCTCGGTCTGCTTCAACGGCCAGTATGGTTACATCTGCCTGGGCAACTGAGCCCGCCGGCAGCTGACCCCGAGGACCCCGCATCCGCCCGGATGCGGGGCTTCCGTTCATTTTCGGTTCAGCCGCGGAGTCGCAACTTCAGGCACTGGAAGCCGTTTATTATTCCAATGATCCTGAGACAGGAGCCTTCCATCATGTCCCTGAAGCGTACCGCTCTCACCCTCGGCATCGCCGTCGCAGCGCTCGTCGGCTCGTCCGCCGCAGCCCTTGCCGCCCCGGCTTTTGCCACCTCCAACGTCAACGTCCGCTCTGGTCCTGGAACGGGTTACGGCCAGATCGACGTGCTCCGCCGCGGCGAGGCCGTGGACATCGATTATTGTCGCGGCAGCTGGTGCTTCGTGCGGAAGTCAGGCCCGGACGGTTGGGTTTCGGCGAACTATCTCGCCCGCGACCGCTATGATGACCGCTACTACGACGACTACGATGACGACTATTTCTACATCGACCGTCCGCACCGCATCTATCGTCCTTACCCATACCGCCCGTATTTCGGCTCTTCCGCCTGCATCGGGGGGCCGAACGCGAGCTTCTGCATCAGCAACTGAAGTGTGAGGTGAGCGGTCCTCGCGGCCCCTCACCTTGCCAAACTTTCAGCTTGCCTCGCCTTGTGGCGCCCTCCGGGGCGCCATATTTCTTCGCCAGACCAACATTGGAACGGCCGCCATGCCAACAAAACCTTCGACCAAGCCTTACGTGAAGCTCGCTTATGGGCTCATCATCGCCGGCATGGCGATCTTCATGCTCGAGCGCTTCGGGCTCTCCAACATGTCCGGACCCAACCACACGCCGCTGCACCTCGACGGCACGCTGCTCAGCATCATGGTGATCGCACCGGTGGTGCTGGTGGTTGCCGGCTGCCTGACCTTCATGGTCGGCCGGATGCTGCGGCGGCCGTAGCCGCCGCCCTCGCTCTATTCGACGCGCAGCCGCTCTACGTCGATTCCCTTCGACTCCAGCGGCTCGCGCATGCGCCGGCCAAGGAACTCGTTGACGCCGTAAAGCGCCATTGCGCCGACCAGAATGGCGATGCCGAAGCCGCGAAGGCCGTCCTCGGTCGCGACGATCACCGCCGCCAGCAGGGCGGCCACGGTGCCACCGAACAGCAGATACGCCTTGCGTTCCGTCTGGATGCGGAGGTTACGGGCGCCCGAGAGCAGCAGGTCCCGCAGTTCGGTGTCCGACATCGCCGCGAGCTCCTGGTTCGTCCGCTCGCGCCGGATGGTTTCGATGTAGGCATCAACCCGCCGCTCGGTGACCGCCTCGCGCTCGGCGTTGCGCCTGCTGCGCATGAAGTAGCTGACGATGCCGCCGATGATCAGCGCGGCGGCCAGGATTTCGACCAGAATAAACATCGCGTGCACCCTTTCGTGTCGGCGACAGAAGCCCGCGACATCACATGTCCCCTGCATTGCCCCACTTCAAGAGGAGGAACTAGTGTTGTGGGGACTCCTCCGCCGCCTGCGGCTCGGATGCGCGTCCGAGCTTGGCGAGATACCGCTCGCGCATCATCACCGCGAGGCCGGCCGCCACGATGACGACGGCGCCCACGAAGCTCACGGCATCGATGAGGTGCTGGAAAAAGACGAAGCTGAGGACAATGCCCCAGGGCAGCGACGTGTAGTTGAACGGCTGGATGGTGCTCGCCGGCGCCCGGCTCAATGCCACCATCATCAGCCCATGCGCCGTGGTCGACGTGATCATGATGACGCCGATGAGCCACAGTTCCTCGAGCGGCATCGGCTGCCAGAAGAAGACACCCACGCCGGTGGTCATTACCAAACCCACGACACCGACATACACCATGCTGGTCGCCGTCGAATCATGGCTCGAAACCTTGCGCGTGAGCGCGATGTAGATTGCATAAGCCGACGCAGAGAGGATGGCATAGAGCACACCCCAGCTGAGCGGCAGCCCGCCGGGCCGTACGATGAGGAGCGCTCCGAGAAAGCCGATCGAGACGGCGCTGAAGCGGAAGATACCGACCTTCTCGCCGAGGATCGGGATCGCCACCAGCGTCACGATCAGCGGGTAGACCAGCGTGATCGCTTGCAGCTCGGCCAACGGCACGTCTTTGAGCGCCGCGGCAAAGAACCAGATATCGACGACCAGCAGCACGCCGCGTACGATCTGCAGGCCTGGCGATTTCGAGCGGAACGCCTGCGACAGCGGCCCTTGCCGCATGACGAGGAACAGCGAGAAGAGCGCGAACGCCCAGAACCGCATCATCGCCAGTTGGAACGGCGAGTAGCCCTGCACCAGGTATTTCGAGACGGCGTCCTGGACGCCGAAGATCAGGATGGCGGCGACGGTGAGGCCGATGCCGAGCGGGACATTGTCGGCTCGGCGACGATCAGTTGGAGGGGAAGCGGACACGTGGGACTCAATTCTGCGGCGCGCAATCCACGCGCTTCTGATCCGTGATAGCCTCTCATCTTCTCAGTTGCTATGGCCGCGCCGTGACCCGCTTGTTCGTGATTGCCCTTTTTTCGATCCTTGCTGCCGCAGCCACCGCTGCGGAGCCGTCCGTCATGCGTTCGTTCGGCGACTGGAGCGTCCAATGTCTCCTCGACGGCTTTTGCTCGGCGATGGCCCATGCCCGCGACGATTCGGGCAGCCGGTTCCGCATCGCCCGGCATGCAGAGGAGACCTATTGGGAGATTTCCTTCACCCCCGCGGTACCGGCCTCGGACCCAGTCCAGCCCTTCACCTTCGCGGTCGATGACGCCGTTTTTACCTTTTCTGCCTTTGAGGACGTTGCGCCCTACGGCAATGCCAACGACTTTTTCCTCCTTGGCACCAAAGCGCAAGGGCTGATGGACGCGCTGATGCCCGGCCAGTCGGTCTCGATCACCTTCACCGACGAGACCGGTACCCCGACGGAAGCCACATTCTCGCTCAATGGCCTCACCTCCGCATTGATGTGGATCGACGGGCAGCAGAGGCGGGTCGGTTCGGAACGAGTCGCGGAGTTGCCTCCCGTCCGCCTGTCTCCTGCTTTCGATCTCCAGAACGAGCCGGTGCTCAACCTCACCACGGTGAGGCTCACGACCGTCCATAATGACCGCTCTGGCTGTAGCATCCGGATCGATGAAGAAAGCTACGATCGAGTCTGGCCGGTGGCCCTGGGCCAATACGAGACGCTCTTCGTCGTCCCCTGCGAAGACTTCGCCTACAACTTCGTTAGTGCGCTCTATCTCGCGACCGACCAAGGCATCGCGCCCGCCGTGCTGCCGTCGAGCGACGCCGCTGCCGGCGAACTGGGCAACACGGTCTACTCACCGCAATGGGACGAGGTGAGCGGCGAGTTGCGGAGCTTCTATAAGGGCGGCAATGGCAACTGCGGCAGTGCCGGGCGATGGACCTGGAACGGCGAGGCCTTCGATCTCGTCGAGCTGCGCGCCCGCGAGACCTGCGACGACAGCACCGACGAGTGGCCGGTTGTCGCCGGAGACAGCAACTAGCCGGACTTTGTTTCCCCGAGCAGAACCCTTATCTTTTCTTCCGACTCATGGCTGCCACGGCAAAATCCCCTCCGCGCATCGACAACGTCGCCCTCGTCACCGGGGCCGGCGGCCGCGTCGGTGCGACCATCGCCAGGCGGCTCGGAAGTGCCGGCTACAAGGTCCTGGTGCACTACCGGTCCTCGGTCGACGGCGCGAAGGCCGTGGTGGCAGAGATTGAGCGCGCTGGTGGTGAGGCGGCTTTGGTCAAGGGCGACCTCGTCAATCGGAAGCAGCGCGCCGCCCTCATCGAGAAGGCCGCAAAGGCCTTCGGGCCGGTGACAGTGTTGGTCAACAACGCCTCGAGCTTCGAGCCCGATGCGGTCACCGATGTCGATGAAGCGCTGTGGGACCAGCATTTCGGCATCCATGTCGAAGCGCCGGTCTTCCTCGCCCGCGACTTCGCTCGGCAGCTCCCGCCAGGAGCCAGCGGCAACATCGTCAACATCATCGACGAGCGCGTGCTGCACCCGGCGCCGAGCTATTTCAGCTACACCCTGAGCAAGTCCGCCCTCTGGAGTGCCACTCGCACATTGGCGCAATCGCTCGCCCCCCGCATCCGCGTCAACGCCATCGGACCCGGACCTACCCTCCCGCCGGCCGGCGAGACCGACGCGAGCTTCCGCGCCGGCCTGCAGCGCCTGCCGCTCCAGCGCGCCGCCAATCCGGAGGAAATCGCCGATGGCATCCTCTTCATCCTCGCCGCCCCCTCCATGACCGGCCAGATGCTGGCGCTCGATGGCGGTCAACACATCGAGTGGTCCCCACGCCGGGGCCCGACGCCACGCAAATGACCGAGCCGAACAACATCACCGGCCCGGAGGTCATTAAAGCCTTCGTGCGAACCCTGCCATCCGCACCAGGCGTTTATCGCATGATGGATGAGGCCGGCGAGGTCATCTACGTGGGCAAGGCGCGCAGCCTCAAGGCCCGCGTCACCAACTACACCCGGCCCGACGGGCTGGAGGTTCGCCTGCAGCGCATGATCTATGCGACGCGGTCGATGGAGTTCGTGCGCACCGAGACCGAGGCCGAAGCGCTGTTGCTCGAGGCCAACCTCATCAAGCGCCTCAAGCCGCGCTTCAATGTGCTGCTGCGCGACGACAAGAGCTTTCCCTACATCCTCATCGCCACCGAGCATGAGGCACCCGAGCTGATGAAGCACCGCGGCACGCGGCGAAAGAAGGGCCACTATTTCGGCCCCTTCGCCTCAGCCCTCGCGGTGAAACGGACGATCACCTCGCTGCAGAAGGCCTTCCTGCTCCGCACCTGCTCGGACAGCTTCTATAAGGCCCGCACGCGGCCTTGCATGCTCTACCAGATCAAGCGCTGTTCCGGCCCCTGCACGGGCGAAATCTCCATCGAGGGCTACGCGGAGCTGGTGGATGAGGCGCGCCAGTTCCTCTCGGGCAAGACCAAGTCAGTGCAGGACCACCTGCAGCGCGACATGAACGAGGCTGCCGAAAATCTCGACTTCGAGCGCGCCGCCATGATGCGCGACCGCCTTTCGGCACTGGCACTGGTCCAGAGCCAGGGCGACATCACCGCCAAATCCGTCGAGGAGGCTGACGTCTTCGCCGTGGCGCAGGAAGCCGGCCAGTTTTGCGTGCAGGTCTTCTTCTTCCGCGCTTTCCAGAACTGGGGCAATCACGCCTACCGCCCCCGCGCCGATGCCGCGATGACCGAAGCGGAAGTGCTCGAAGCCTTCCTCAGCCAGTTTTACGAGGATCGCTCACCGCCAAAGCTGGTGCTGGTCTCGCACCCGCTCGCTGAAACCGAGCTGATCGAGGAGGCGCTCTCCTCACGCGCCGGCTTCAAGGTTACCGTGCAGCAGCCGCAGCGGGGCGAGAAGAAGGATCTCGTCGTCTACGCGCACAACAACGCCCGCGAGGCGCTGGGCCGGCAGCTTGCCGAAGGGGCCACCCAGCGAACCTTGCTCGAGGGCGTCGCGGAGCATTTCGGGCTGGATGAGGTCCCTCGCCGCATCGAGGTCTACGACAACTCGCACATCTCCGGCACCAATGCCGTGGGCGCCATGATCGTCGCCGGCGAGGAGGGTTTTTCGAAGAAGCACTACCGGACCTTCAACATCAAGAACACCGAGCTCACGCCGGGCGACGACTTCGGCATGATGCGCGA
>DATCRS010000286.1:0-9266 GCA_036568845.1 Devosia sp.
CAGTCGGCCTCCGCGCCACAGCAGCGCCAGCCGCTACGGGGGCCATCGGGCGGTGGTGCACCGCGCCAGGGCGGCGGACTCTCGTCCACCGAAGCCGAGGCCCGCCAACGCGCGCTGCGGGAAGCGGCTGCTCGTCAGTCCGACGAGGATGCACGCCGCCGTGCCGACGAAGCCCGCCGGGCCGAGGAAGATGCCCGCCGCGCTGCGCTGCGCGAGGAAGCCGCGCGCGAGGAAGAGCGCCGTGCCGCCGAAGCCGCTGCCGCGAGAGCCGCGAGCGAGGCGCCCGTCGTGGAAGCCACGCGCGAGCCCGAACCTGCCGTGCAGCGCGCCGAGCGCGTCGAGCGGACCGAACGCCCCGCGTCTGCCCGTCCCGGTGAGCGACCACCTTTCCGGTCCGACCGTCCCGGCGCGCCCGGTGGCATGCGTCCCCGTCCGGCCGGTGGTGATGACCGTCGTCCGCCGTCGGCGCGTCCTGGTGCTCCGAGCCGTCCGATGGGCGACCGTCGCGGCCCCGCGCCCGTTCCTAATGCACCGCCGCCGCCGCCGTCCGAAGCCGATGGCCGCCGCACCCGCTCGGTGCCTCCGGCCGGTGGCCGGCCGATGGTCAACGCTGCCGAGCTCGAGAACGCCCGCCGCGGTGGCGCTGCCCGCGCCACGCCCGAACGTCCGACCCGGCGCGACGAGGCCGATGCCTTTGCGCGCGGCCGCCTGACCGTCACCAATGCCGGCTCGGAGTCCGATCGCGATCGTGGTCCGTCGCTGGCGGCCATGCGTCGCCGTCGCGACAAGAAGATGGGGCGCAACCAGCAGGCCGCGCCCAAGCTCAGCCGCGAAGTGACGATTCCGGAAGCCATTACGGTGCAGGAACTCGCCAACCGCATGGCCGAGCGCGCCGTGGACGTGATCAAGATCCTCATGACCCAGGGTCAGATGGTCAAGATCAACGACATCCTCGATGCCGATACGGCCGAGCTGATCGCCACCGAGCTGGGCCACACCGTCAAGCGCGTCAGCGATGCCGACGTGGAAGAGGGCCTCTTCGACCTGCCGTCCGACGACAAGGCCGAGGACCTCACCGACCGTGCCCCGGTGGTCACCATCATGGGTCACGTCGACCACGGCAAGACCTCGCTGCTCGATGCCATCCGCCAGGCCAATGTGGTCGCCGGCGAAGCCGGTGGCATCACCCAGCACATCGGCGCCTACCAGGTCGAGCAGAACGGGCAGAAGATCACCTTCCTCGACACCCCGGGCCACGAGGCGTTCACCGCCATGCGTGCCCGCGGCGCCCAGGCGACGGATATCGCCATCCTCGTGGTGGCGGCCGATGACGGCGTGATGCCGCAAACGATCGAGTCCATCAAGCATGCCAAGGCGGCAGGTGTTCCGATCATCGTGGCCATCAACAAGATGGACAAGCCGACGGCCAACCCGCTGCGCGTCCGCACCGAGCTCCTCCAGCACGATGTGCAGGTGGAATCGATGGGCGGCGACACGCTCGACGTCGAAGTCTCGGCGGTCAAGAAGACCGGGCTAGACAAGCTGCTCGAGACCATCCTGCTGCAGGCCGAAGTGCTCGAGCTCAAGGTTGCCCGCGACGGGCGCGCCGAGGGCCTCGTCATCGAAGCCAAGCTTGATCGTGGCCGCGGTGCGGTGGCGACCGTGCTCGTGCAGCGCGGCACGCTGCGCGTCGGGGACATCGTCGTCGCAGGCACCGAGTTCGCCCGTGTTCGCGCGCTGATCGACGACCAGGGCAACCAGGTCAAGGAAGCCGGCCCGTCGACCCCGGTCGAGGTGCTGGGCTTCAATGGCGTGCCGAGCGCGGGCGACCGCTTCTCGGTGGTCGAGACCGAAGCCCGTGCGCGTGAGGTGACCGAATACCGCCAGCGCGCCATTCGCGAGAAGGTGGAAGGCGGCGGCGCGACCAGCCTCGAGCAGATGATGAATCAGCTCAAGGCCTCGGGCGTCGCCAAGTTCCCGCTCATCATCAAGGGCGACGTGCAGGGTTCTGTCGAAGCCATCAACGCCTCGCTCAACAAGCTCTCGACCGAGGAAGTCTCGGCCCAGCACCTGATGAGTGGCGTCGGCGGCATCACCGAGTCCGACGTCACGCTGGCGCAGGCGTCGAACGCCATCATCATCGGCTTCAACGTCCGCGCCAACAAGCAGGCCAACGACCTCGCACAGCGCGACGGAATCGAGATCCGCTACTACAACATCATCTACGACCTGGTGGACGATGTGCGCCAGGCGATGTCGGGGCTCTTGAAGCCCGAGCGGCGCGAGACCTTCATCGGCTACGCCGAGATCCTCGAGGTCTTCAACATCACCAAGGTCGGCAAGGTCGCCGGCTGCCGGGTCACCGAGGGCATCGTCGAACGCGGCGCCGGCGTGCGCCTTCTGCGCGACAACGTCGTAATCCACGAAGGCAAGCTCAAGACGCTCAAGCGCTTCAAGGACGAGGTCAAGGAAGTCCAGGTCGGCCAGGAATGCGGCATGGCCTTCGAGAACTACGAAGACATCCGCCAGGGCGACGTCATCGAGTGCTTCCGCGTCGAGCAGGTCACCCGGACACTCTGAGGTCTTTCGATCAAATCAGAAGGCGCCGTCGCAGGGATCTGCGGCGGCGCTTTGCTTTTTGGGCTCTGCGGTCCGGCTACTGTCCGTCCGGCTTCACGTCGACACTGACGGCCGGCACGTCGACATCGACCGTACCCGACCGGCTGCCGCCGCCGTTGTTGAAGAACCAGAGCAGTCCCACCACAACCACCGCGACGAGAATGATGCCGGCGATCAGGCCGGCGCCACCGCCGCCACCGCCGGTATCGATGATGGTTTCACGATCGGCCATTTTTGGCTTCTCCTTGCTGTTTGTGCGCAAGGAGCCAACGGATTGTTGCGATGGCGGTTCCGGGCTTCGGACCTTGGTCGCCAGCACTCGTCAGAGTGTCAGGGCGTAGGCGCCGAACATGGTGCCGAGAGCAACGATGTAGAGGGCGGAAAGAGTGAGCGCGCGGGCCATTCTGGCCTCCTTATTGTAGTAAGGAGGAGGCGCTGCGAGATCGCCTCCTCCTGAGATGGGCAGCGGAGGCGACATGGGGCCGTCGCTTCCGAGCAGATAAACGGGCGACACTTCCACCCGTTGCTGGGGACCTAAGTCCCCCGCAAAATCACGCTCCCGTGACGCGCCAGATCACGTCGCCCACATCGTCGGCGAGGAGGATCGACTTTCCGTCCGGGCCCACCGCCGTGCCCACCGGCCGGCCATAGGAGAATTTCTCGTCCGGGCCGAGGAAGCCGGTCAGCATGTCACGCGGCGGTGCGCCGGTCGGCTTGCCGTCCTTGAACTCGACGAACACCATCTTGTAGCCGGAGAGCTTTGAGCGGTTCCACGAGCCGTGCTGGCCGATCACCATGCCTTCGCCGAAGCCGGGCAGGGTGCCGGCCGGCATCCAGCAGAGCCCGAGCGAGGCCGTGTGGCCGCCCAGGGCGTAGTCCGGCACCAGCGATTTTGCCGCCATTTCCGGGTTGGGCGCCACGCGGTCGTCGACGATGCCGTAATAGGCCCAGGGCCAGCCGTAAAAGCCGCCATCCTTGACCGAGGTGAGATAGTCGGGCGGCACCTCGTCGCCCAACCCGTCGCGTTCGTTGACGACGGTATAGAGCGTATCGGTCGTCGGCTCCCACGCCATGCCGACCGGGTTGCGCAGGCCGCCGGCGAAGATGCGATGCTGGCCCGTGGCGAGGTCGAGCTCGTAGATGCAGGCACGGCCTTCTTCGGCCTCCATGCCGTTCTCGTCGATATTGCCTTTCGAGCCCACCGATACGTAGAGCTTTGTGCCGTCCTTGCTGAGCAGCAGGTTGCGCGTCCAGTGGCCGCCGGGCTTGGTCGTCATCAGCGTCCGGCCCGGCGCTGTGATCTTGCTGTCGCCTTCCTGGTACGGGAAGGCAACCACGGCATCGGTATTGCCCACATAGAGCGTACCGTCCTTTAGGGCCATGCCGTAGGGCTGGCTCTGGTTGGTGAGGAACGACTCGACGATCTCGGCCACACCATCCTTGTCGGCGTCGCGCAGCAGCATGATGCGGTTGGGGCTGACACCGGTCGCATGAGCCCGGCGCATCGTGGTCAGCATGGCATAGTCGAAAGCCGAGCGTACCGCACCGGGCAGCCCCAGCGATTCGGCCGCCAGCACATCGCCATTGGGCAGCACATAGATCTGGCGCGGATGCTTGAGGTTGCGGGCAAAGGCGTTGACCTTGAGGCCCGGCGCCGCCACCGGCTTCTCGTCGCCGTGCCAGCCCCGGGCCGTCGGCATTTTCAGCGTCGGGATGCCTTGCGGCACGGCCTTGGGGATCGACGCGCCCTGGCCATAGACCGGCTGCTGTTGCGGTCCGTTCCAGCGGCGGAGCAGGATCATGCCAGCGCCGATAAGCGCGACGAGGCGCGCGAAAGAAGAAGAGATCATGATGACGCCCCAAGCGAGGGAAGGTGAGGTCTACCCCTATAACAAGGCAGGGGGCCTCGCGAAAGGTCAGCCGATCTCAGCCAAACGGCCTACGAAGCGGCCGATGTCCGCCGGCGAGCGGTGCGCCGGCGGCACGTCGAATTGCAGCTCGCCCTTGATGGTCGCCGGCCGATCGCCGAGCACGATGGCCCGGTGTGCGAGGCGCACGGCATCGTCGGACATGTGGGTGACCATCAGTGCCGTTGCGCCGGTCTCTGCCACCAGCTCGCGTACCAGCCGCTGCATGCCGGCGACCAGCGCGCGGTCGAGGGATACGAAGGGCTCGTCGAGCAGCAGGAAATGCGGGTTGACCGACAGCGCCCGTGCCAGCGCCACCCGCCGCTGCATGCCTCCCGACAGTTGATGCGGGTAGTGCCCGAAATGCCCCTCGAGTCCGACACGGACCAGCGCCGCGCGAGCCTCCTCGCGCGCCACGCCGAGCTCGGTGAGGTTGGCTTCGGCCGTGAGCCACGGCAGCAGCCGCGCATCCTGGAACACGAAGCCCGGCGCCGGAGCCTTTGCCGCCGGCACGCCGTCGAGCGTGATCGATCCCGAGAAGTCCGCGTCGACGCCGGCGATCAGCCGCAGCAGCGTCGACTTGCCCACCCCCGACGGCCCCACTATCGCCAGCGTCTCGCCTGGCGCGACGCTGAGCCGGAAGCCGGCGAAAAGCGCCTCCGCCGCGCCGTGATGGCGCTTTTCGGCGATGTCGATCTCTAGGCCCGGACCGGTCGCCATCTCTGCATCCGCCGATCGAGTATCCGCAGCACAAAAAAGTCGAACGCCACCACCACCGCCACGAAGCTCGCCGTCATGGCGAGGATGCCGGTGATGTCGAAGAACTGGAACATCAGGTTGATGCGGTAGCCCACGCCGCCATCCGACCCCAGCACCTCGAAGACCAGGACGATCTTCCAGATCAGCGCGAGCCCGGTCCGGGCCGCTGCGAGGAGGAACGGCATCAGCTGCGGCAGAAGGACGATCCTGAGCCGCCGGCCCAGAGGCAGGCGATAGGCCCGCGCCAGCTCGTCCAACTCGGCCGAGAGGCTCCGCACCCCCTCGCGCACCGTCGCGACCACCAGCGGCAACTTGTTGATTACCACCGCGAGGATGAGCGCCGTTTCGGTCAGGCCTAGCCAGATGTAGAGCGCGATGGCCGAAACCAGCGCCGGCAGGTTGAGGCCCACCGTCACCCACGGACTCGCGAGCCGGTCGACGGTCCGGTATCGGCCGACCACGATGCCGAGCGCGGTGCCGATAACCATGGCGAGCGAGAAGCCCAGCGCTACCCGCGTCAGCGTCTTGCCGAGGTCGGCGAGCAGCGGCCCCGCCGCGGCCAGGCGCCAGATTTCGCCGGTCACCGCCAGCGGCGGCGGAAACAGCCGGTGCGGAAAAACCGTCGCCAGGAGCTGCCAGAGCGCGAGTCCGGCGAGCACGCTCAGGAGCTCGAGCGGCACGCCCCGCCAGCGATCCCGGCTCGCCGCTATTTGCTGTACCCCTGCCAGAAGGTGCCGGCCGCGAGCGCAGTGGCGTCGCTCGCCTCGCCAAGCCCGCCGAAGCGCGCGATGAGATCGAAATAGGCATCCGCCGCCTCGATGTCCTCGGCTCCGTAGCGGCTGACGACGCCGGCGCGGTAACTGTCGCGCAGCTGCGCAAACAGCGCATCGTCCTCGCCGACATTCATCGCGCCGCGGATCTGCTCCCAGAGCGCATCGTCGGCGAGGAGGGCCGCCTTGGTCTCAAACGAAGCATCGAGGAAAGCCCGGACCACTTCGGTCGGCCCATCCTCGAAGAAGGTCCACCCGAGCAGCGGCGGCGTTCTCGCGAGCCCCAGATCGGCCAGCATGGCCGGAACCGAGACGATCTCGGCCTTGCCCGCCAGTGCCGCCCGCGCGTTCCAGTTCCAGAGGTTGAGCGCGGCATCGGCCTGCCCGCTCGTCAAAAGCTCGTTGACGAGCGGCGGCGCCCCGAAGCGCACGTCGGCATCCTCGGACAGCACCCCTCCGGTGGCCTTCATGTAGTAGGCAGCGAGCACAACATAGCTCTTGTCCACCGGGCTACCCGACACGGCGATGGTCTTGCCCTTGAGATCGGCGATCGTCGTGATACCGGCCGCAGGGTCCACCATCAGACCGCCCACGGTCAGCGAATGGGGCACCAGCGTCACCATGTTGCCGGCGTCGCGCTGCAGTGACACCCAGACGAAGTCCGAGAGGATGACGTCGACCGCACCGGCCTGCAGCGCCACCTGCCCGGCGCGGCTGTCGGCGACATCGCGCACCTCGAGCTCGAGGCCATGCGCCTGGTCGAGCCCCAGCGCCTGCATTGCGGCCAGCTCCCACTTGGCGGTGCCGGTCGCCTGCAGCCCGAGGCGCAGTTCGATGGCAAGGGCGGGAAAGGCGAGGAGGGTCGCCGCAAGGGCAACGGCGAGCGAGCGAAGGAGGCTGGACATGTCGAGACGCGATCAACCGGCGCGGGAGCTGCGCCGGGCGCACCATGTGCGCAATTTCCCGCTGCCCGCAAGGGGCAGGGTGAGCCTACTTGCTCGCCACCCAGAGCACGCGGTCGTCCTCGACATCGACCCATTCGCTCATGGTCTGGGCCGTCTGCATCTTGACGAACTTGTAGTTGGTCTCTTCCCAATCGAGCACGTCGCCGACGAGGTTATCGAGCACGAAGTCGCCTGAATCGGTGACCGCGACCAGCACCGCATGGGCCTCGCCATTGCTCTGGCGCACCAGCGCCATGCGCAGTGCGCTCGCCGGCCAGCCGCGTTCCATAAGGGCCCGGCGCTTGGCCAGGGCGAAATCCTCGCAATCGCCGACGCCATCGTCCGGATAGGTCCAGAATTCGCGCTTCTGGTAGTGGTCCTCGTCAGTGACGGCGGCGACCTGCTTGTTGAACCGGCTGTTGATCTCGACGAGGTCGCGCCGCAGCCCATCGGTCAGCGCCAGCGGGCCCGGCATCGCGTCCGCCGGCCGGCACTCGTCCGGTCGCGCCATACAGAACTGGCGGGCGCCGATCGGCGTCTTCGTCGACCCCTTGAAGACGAGCGGCTGGTATCTCGATTCACGCAGGTCCATGGCGGCGCCGCCGCCCATGCCTGCCCCCAAGGCGAGCAGCAGAGCTGCCAGCCCAAACAAGCGCTTATTCATGCACACCCCTGGTCACACCCGGGGTGACGCTTACCCCCGGACGAACCGACCCCCGCCGGCCCGTGTGATAGCGAAGCGTACCTCAAATGTTGGTGCGGGCAATAGGGAAGTCCCTAGGAGCGCTCCCGATTCACGCATAAGTGTGACTATTGGGGCATAGACGGACTGGAGCGAGTTAATCTTCCATTAACCAAAAGTCCCCCCGAGCCGGCTTTGCGTCGTTTTGGGAGTAATTCATTTCCGATTCGGTAAAGCTGCGCCCAGCTCGAATCACCGTCAACGGCCACATTTGCCCGAGTCGCGGCATTGTTGATTCACACCCGCCGCGGACGGGTGTAGCAATTGTGGCATGACTACCTTGCGGCAGGACGAACACGGTGCAGACTTCTTGGGCGGGGGAGGCGAGCTCGGGCGCCTGATCCGCGCGTTCGACTGGTCGAAGACCGCGCTGGGTCCCATCGAGACCTGGAGCTCTGCCGTCGCCACCACTGTCGGCCTTATCCTCGGCTCCGCCGTGCCCATGGTAACGCTCTGGGGCGAGGATGGCGTAATGATCTACAACGACGCCTATGCCCGCTTCGCCGGCGGCCGCCATCCGGGCCTGCTCGGTCTGCCGGTGCGCGAAGGCTGGCCCGAGGTCTCGGGCTTCAACGACCGGGTCATGAAGATGGTGCTGGCGGGCGGCTCCCTGACATACCGAGACCAGGAGATGCAGCTCAGCCGATCGGGTGCCCCCGAACAGGTCTGGCTCAATCTCGACTACTCCCCGGTGGTCGATGAGGACGGCGAGCCCATCGGGGTCATTGCGATCGTCGTCGAGACCACGGCGCGCATCCTCGCCGAGCGCGAGCTCAAGCTCGAGGAGGCACAGCGCGAGGCGGAGCGCGAGCGCCTGCGCCGCATGCTCGAGCAGGCGCCCGGCCTCGTCAACATTCTCCGCGGTCCCGATCACATCGTCGATTTTGTCAACGAGACGCACCGGCGGCTCTTCGACAGCTCCGGCTGGATCGGCCGTCCGGTGCGCGAAGCCATACCCGGCGTCGCCGGGCAGGGCTTTTTCGAGATCCTCGACAGCGTCTACGCCACCGGTCGCACCATCGAAGTCGAGTCGGCGCCGATCACCTATCAGCGCACGCCCGAAAGCCCGATGGAGCGGCGCTATCTCACCTTGATGTTCGCTCCGTCCTATGACGATGCCGATCGCGTCGAGGGGGTTTTCGTGCTCGGCTTCGATGTGACCGAAGGCGCCATCGCCCGCCGCCGCAGTGCCGCGCTGGCGCGGCTCGCCGACGCGATCGCCGATGCCGACACGCCTGAGGCCATGGCCCATGCCGCTGCCGAGATCGTCGCTGCTGAACTGGGGGTGACCCGCGCCGGCTATGCCTTCATCGACGAAGCGGCCGGCACCGTGCAGGTGATGAGCGAGTGGACCACGCCGGGCCTCAAGAGCATCGAGAGGCCGACGCCGCTCGACAGCATCGGCCCGGCGCTGGAGACGCTCCGCTCCGGGGCTCCCGTCGTCATTGCCGACGTGCAGCAGCTGCCGGGAACCGAAGCGCGTGGCGAATGGCTCGAGGCGCACCGCATCCGCTCGGTTCTCAAC
>DATCRS010000287.1:0-2082 GCA_036568845.1 Devosia sp.
CAGCCAGCACCGTGTGCACCAGCCGGTAGGGAAAGCTCGGGTTGAAGATGATGGCAAGCCAGTCCTCGGGCACGAAGTTGCCGTTGGCGTCGATCGAATAGCCAGCCGGCGTCTGCATCCAGCTGTTGGCAGAAATGATCCAGGTGGCCGAGATCAGAGTGCCCAGCGCGACCATGGCGACGGCGAACATGTGGAGGCCGTCGCCAACGCGCTTGCGGCCGAACAGCGCGATGCCGAGAAAGCCGGCCTCGAGGAAAAAGGCGGTCAGCACCTCATAGCCCATCAGCGGCCCGATGACGGCGCCGGCCCGCTCGGAGAACACGGCCCAGTTGGTGCCAAACTGATAGCTCATGACGATGCCGGAGACCACGCCCATGCCGAAGGTCACCGCGAACGGTGTCTTCCAGTATTCGAACAGTCTCAGATAGGCCTCGTCCTTCTTCCACAGCCACAGCCCATTGAGCACGGCGAGGAAACTGGCGAGG
Organism: Devosia sp.; assembly: GCA_036568845.1. GTDB lineage: Bacteria > Pseudomonadota > Alphaproteobacteria > Rhizobiales > Devosiaceae > Devosia_A. Next base: position 486 of record DATCRS010000287.1, read on the forward strand.
CCGATCGAAAAAGCCGGAAAGAGGAAGTGGAACGAGACGGTGAAGGCAAACTGGAGCCGGGCCAGCAGTTCCGCAGTCAAGCCAAAGGTCATTGGACGCCTCCGTTCACTTGCCCGTGACACATAGCGCCGAGTCCGTCCCTTTTGCACGCGCCGGTTCGCCGCGCGGCCGCGTGACGCGCGACAGGTTGACGCTCGTTCATGAGGAGGGTCTAGCGCCCGTCGCGGGCCAGGACACCGGCGGCGAAGCCGACCAGCACGGCGCAGCCGGCGACCGGCAGCGGCCAGCCATAGGCGTAGAGCGTGAATGCGAGGCCGGCGACGCTGAGCGGCAGCAGGTAGAAGGCGTAAAGCTTCCGCGGCGTCTTCTTGACGCGACGCACTTCGGCCGGCGCGAGCTCGATGGTGATGGGGTCGGTTGCGCTGCTCATCGGCAAACGTCTGAGCAGGCAAATGGGGTGAGGATGTGGCGAAGGGCATTATCGCCGGCGCCGTGCACCGGTCCGGAAAGACGCCGATCTTCCAGGAGAAGAATGGCTCCGCGAGTAGGACTCGAACCTACGACCCAGCGGTTAACAGCCGCTTGCTCTACCAACTGAGCTATCGCGGAACACGACAGCCTCGAACGAGGCAGCGACCGTGTAGCGGGTTCGATTTGGTTTGCCAAGCACGAATTTCGGCCTCGCGGCCGGTTGTTGATTTCCGCCTCAGGAGGCGGCGCGACGCTCGAGGGCGCGAAGCTCTTCGGGGGTGTTGGCATTGGCGAAAGGATCGCCGCCGGCACGGGGCGGGAAGTCGACCGGGACGGCGCCGAGGGATTCGGCGAGGCGCTTGAGGCTGTGCGGCGCCGTGCCGGCGCGGACGGCGTCGGGCAGGTCGGTAATGGCGGCGAGCCACCAGGCGGAGCTGGTGGGGTAGGGCTGGCCTGCGAAGGCGGCCACCGCGACGGGCGCGGTGGCCAGCGGGGCGGCGAGGAGGGCGAGGTAGTCAGGCGGCAGGAAGGGGGTGTCGACGGGGGCAAGGACGAGGATGTCGGGTCGTTCCTGCTGCTGCCGGACCCAGTCCACCGCTGCCGCGAGACCGCCGAGGGGGCCGGCATAGTCGGTGGGGAGGTCCGCAACACCGATGGCGCCGCGTGGCAGGTCGAGATCGAGCGAGCCCCGCGCCACCAGCAGCGCATCGGCGCCGGCAAGGACGGCAGCGACGCGATCCAACAGGCGCATGCCGCCGATCGTGAGATCGGCCTTGATAACGCCGCCCAGGCGTTCGCCGCGGCCACCGGCCAGGATGACAGCAGCGACGCGGGTCACTTTGGGTCCCGCCAGCGCAACAGGACCAGCAGCACGATGCCCGCGACGAGGCCCCAGAAGGCGCCGCCAACCCCCAGTATGGTGATGCCGGAAGCGGTGGTTACGAAAGTGAGGATCGCTGGCAGCCGCTCTTCGTCGCTGGCGAGCGCATTGGCAAGGGCGCCGGCAAGGCTGGCGAGCAGCGCGAGGCCGGCGACGGCCTGGATCAGAATTGGTGGCGAGGCCGTGATGAAGGCAGCGGCGAGCCCCGCGAGTAGCGCCAGAGCGACATAGGCGAAGCCCGTCGTG
>DATCRS010000288.1:0-2326 GCA_036568845.1 Devosia sp.
GGCCGTATCCTCATCGCAGACCAGCGCGCTGCCGAGGCCGGAGAGGAGCGCCGCGGCCACGGCGCCTGTCTTGTTGGCGCCACCCGAGGTGAAAACCACATTCGGGATCTTTTGAAGCTCGGCCAGTGGCAGCGCGATAGCGCGGCGGTTGATCGGGTGCTCGATGGGCTTGCCATCGGCGTCGATGAACTGCGCCATGATGTCGCCGCGAGCGCCGCTGGCGACCAGCTCGTCGATGGTCACGTCCTTGGGCAGGCCGTAGCGCATCAGCAGCGAGCGCTCCGACATGTCGCCGATGGTGAGGACGATGAGATCGTTGCGACGCACCTGCTCGAAGGCTTCGCGGAAGACATCCTGATTGAGGATGGCATCGTGCGACTCCGGGCTGCCGGTGTAGATCGGCGCGGCAAGATAGGCGCACTCGGCGCCGAGCAGGCGCGCCAGGTCGCCGGCAATGTCGAACGTGTTGATCTCGATGCCCCGGGTGAGCCCGCCCATGACGGAATTGACGACGAGGTCGGGGCGCTTGAGGGAGGGCATGTGCCGCACCATTTCGCGCAGCGTCGTCCCCCAGCCGACCCCGATCCCCGTCATCGTGCCGTCGGCCAGCAGTTGCCCGACATAATCGGCGGTGGCCTGTCCCAGGAGCACCGGCACCAGCGCATCGTCCTCGGGTGTCGGCACGATGATCGCGCGCTTGAGGCCGAACGTCTTCACCAACTGCTGCTCCAGCTCGACGCAGGAGACCAGCCTCGAGTTGAGCGTGATGGTGACCAGTCCGGAGCGGCGCGCCTCGTTGATGATGCGATTGATGCGCAGCCGGTTGGTCGAGAGCGCATCGGCAATTTCGCCCTGAGTCCGCCCTTCCATGAAGTAGAGCCAGACGACGCGCACCTGCATCTGCTCGTCCGACATGCCCGCAGATGCTGCCAAAACCACGATTTTTTCCTCACTGTCGGCGCCCGAACGCCTCGCGGGCGCATTTGGACATTACTCAGCGGCGACCTGTCAATTCGGCAAGCCGCAGTCGCTGTCCTACATTTGTAACAAGGCATTGACATTTGTAAACAGTGGCCGTTAGCTTTCCTTCTCGCTGCCGTGGAAGCGGGTCACGCCGGTCTGGACCGGCCCAAGAAAATACGGCGAGGCATAAGAGGAGAGAAAACAAAATGACCACGACCAAGCGCGGCCATCGGGCCCTGCTGCACGCCCTTGCCGCCGGCATTGCCCTGGCCGCACTGACCGGCCCCGTCATAGCACAGGAGCGCACCAAGATCGAATGGTGGCACGCCCTCGGCGGCCGCCTCGCCGAAATCGTCGACAAGCTGATCGTCGATTTCAACGCCAGCCAGGACAAGTACGAAGTCGTGGGCGTCAACAAGGGCAATTACGAAGAGACCATGGCCGCCATGGTGGCGGCCTATCGCGTCGGCCAGCAGCCGACCCTGGTGCAGGCGGCCGAGCGCGGCTTCCTTACCATGCTCAATTCCGGCGCCGTGATGCCGGTGCCCGAGCTGATGGCGGCAGAGGGCTACGACATCAAGTGGGACGACTTCGTTGCCCCGGTCGCCGGCTTCTACCTCATCGACGGCAAGCCAGCCGCACTGCCCTTCAACAGCTCGACGCCGATCTTCTGGTACAACGCCGATCACTTCAAGGCGGCGGGTTTCGATAAGCCCGGCGAGACCTGGCAGGAGATCGACGCGCAGCTTCGCGCCATCAAGGAGAAGGGCGTTTCGGACTGCTCGATGGTGCTCGCCAACGACTTCTTCTGGAGCCTTCTGGAGAACTACGCCGCCATCCACGATCAGCCCTGGGGTACCAAGGCCAACGGCTTCGATGGCCTCGACACCGAGTTCGTCTTCAACAAGAGCCCGCTGATTGTGGGCCAGCTCGAGCGGCTGCAGACCTGGATGAACGACGGCGTTCTGCAGCTCGCCGGTCAGGGCCTCGCACCCGACCAGCTCTTCACCTCGGGCACCTGCTCGACCTTCGTGGCATCGACCGCCGCGCATGCCGGTGTCGAGTCGACCGCCAAGTTCAACTGGAGCGCCACCTACCTCCCGCACGAGGAAGGCATCGAGCCCAAGAACAGCACCATCGGCGGCGGCGCGCTTTGGGTGATGAAGGGGGAAAAGCCGGAGGAATATGCCGGCGCAGCGGCCTTCCTCAACTATGTGGCCTCGCCCGACGTGCAGGTCTGGTGGAGCCAGGCGACGGGCTATGTGCCGGTGACGAACGCCGCCTACGAGGAGGCCAAGGAGTCGGGCTATTACAACGAGCACCCGACGCGCGAGATCGCCATCCTGCAGCTGAGCCGCGGCAC
>DATCRS010000289.1:0-2594 GCA_036568845.1 Devosia sp.
TTCCTCCCCGGCTCCGTCCTCGCCGGCGCGCTGCTGCTCTCGGTGACCTCGATCGTCTCCAAGTCGATCATCCCCGGGGTGGTCTTCCCTATCGGCATCATCACCGCGCTGGTCGGCGTGCCGTTCTTCTTCTCGCTCATCGTCACCACAATGAGGAAGTCATGGTAGCCATCCGCCTCGACAATGTCGGCGCCCGCTACGGCAGGAAGCTCACCGTGTCCGGTGTCACCACGCCGCCGATCGAAGCCGGCGAGGTCGTCGCCGTCATCGGCCCCAACGCCGCCGGCAAGTCGACTCTCTTCAAGCGCATCGCCGGCCTCCTGCAGGGTCCGGGTGCGATCGAAGTGGAGGGCAGCGGCAAGGGCAGCAAGGCGATCAGCTACATGCCACAGGACACGTCGGCCAACGCGGTGCTCACCGTCTACGAATCGCTCCTCCTTGCGCGCAAGCAGGGCCAGGCCTGGACGGTCGGCGACGCTGACCTCGAGCTCATCGACCTGGTGATGGATGCGCTCAACATCACCGCCATCGGCTTCCGCGACCTCGGCGCCTTGAGCGGTGGCCAGCGCCAGCTCGTCGCCATCGCCCAGGCGCTCGTGCGCGAGCCCGAGATCATCCTTATGGACGAGCCGACCAGCGCGCTCGACCTCCACCGCCAGGTCGAAGTCCTCACCTTCATGCAGCAGCAGGCTCGGCAGAACGGCATGATCGTCCTCATCGCCATCCACGACCTCAACCAGGCCCTGCGCTTCGCCGACAAGGTGCTGGTGATCGCCGACGGCAAGATGGTCGCCTGCGGCGACTCCTCGAGCGTCATCACCACCAAGATGCTGCGCGACATCTACCGCATCGAAGCCCGCATCGAAAAATGCACCCGCGACTACGACCACGTCATCGTCGACGGCGTGGCGGCGTAAGCGAGCCTCGTGCCGACGTCGCGCGCCCTGGCCGCGCGAGCTCACGGACACGCTCTTCTCCCGCTATGGGGTCAGCCTCACCCAGGAGTCGCTCGAGCTCTAGCGCTCCGTCGCACGGTTGAGCGACGTCAACGCGATGGGCCGGTGAGCTGTCACGCTTGCTCGCCAATGTCGCTGACGCATCAGGAGCCTCCGATGGTATCGGACCTCGCCGCTGCCGCGCTGCCGGCGCCATCGCCAGACCAGGGGACACACGGCCTCGGCCTGACGCAGGCCGAAGCTTCGCGGCGTCTCGAGCGATTCGGGGCGAACATCCTTCCGACCACTGCGCCACCCGGTGTGCTGGCAGTGTTCTTCCGCCAGTTCATGAGCCCGCTGATCTACATCCTTCTTGTCGCAGCGGCGGTTTCCTTTGTCCTGAGCGACCTCAAGGATGCGATCTTCATCGGCGTCGTGCTGCTGATCAACGGCGTGATCGGCGCTGCGCAGGAACATTCCGCCAACCGGGCGGCCGCGGCGCTCCGCAAACTGGAGCAGCCGCTGGCGACGGTGCTTCGCGATGGACACCGCCGGCAGATCGCGTCCCGCCTGCTGGTGCCGGGCGACGTCGTGCTGCTCGAGTCCGGCGATCGCGTGCCGGCAGACCTCCAGCTCATCTCCACAACCGACCTCCACTGCGACGAGTCGCTGCTGACCGGCGAATCCGCCCCGGTCCTGAAACACCCGTCAATCCGGCCGATCCTGGCCGGCGACATGGCCGAGGCGGAACAGGCCTTTGCCGGCACCATCGTCACTCGCGGCCGCGGCCGCGGCGCGATCACCGCGACCGGTGCCGCCACCTGCATCGGCACGATCGCCGCAAGTCTCGATATGCCCTCGATCTCCCGTGCCCCGTTGATCATCCGCATGGAGCGCTTCGCGCGCCTGATCGCTGTTGCCGTCGGCATCGCCATTGCTCTCCTGGTTGTCATCGGCCTCTGGCGCGAGATTGGGTTGCGCGAGCTCTTCCTCCTCTCGGTGGGCCTGGCCGTCAGTGCCATCCCCGAGGGCCTGCCCGTGGCGATTTCGGTTGCCCTTGCAATCGGCATGCGCCGCATGGCCAAGGCCAACGTCATCGTTCGCAGCATGGCGGCCGTCGAGGCGCTCGGCTCCTGTACGATGATCGCCACCGACAAGACGGGCACGCTGACGCTCAACGAGCTCACCGTCACCGACATCTGGTTGCCCGACGGCACGCAGCTCCTTTGCGAGGTTGGGACGGCTCCCGATGTCTGCACCATCCGCAGCCCCGACGGCGATGACGGGCTCGGCCGCGAGCGTGCGCTGGCGCTGTTGCGGGCCGCCAGCCTCGCCAATGAAGCGGATCTGGGCCGCGAGGAGGACGGCTGGCACGCCAGCGGCGACACGGTGGATGTGGCGCTATTGACGGTGGCACAGAAGGGCGGTTTGGCCCCCAGGGATGTGGGACGCAGATTCCCTCTGCTGAGCCGAATCCCATACGAGCCCCACCGCAAATATGCGGCGTCCTTTCACAACGACGGCGAGGAGGTCCAAGCCTTCGTCAAGGGCGCGCCCGATACGCTCATCGAGATGTGTGACCGCATGGATATCGGCGGCGGTGCGACCGTGCCGATCGACCGTGCCTCGCTGCTGGCACAGAAGGATCGGCTGGCCGCG
>DATCRS010000290.1:0-3599 GCA_036568845.1 Devosia sp.
GCCTGTGGCAGCTTATCGACGACAGCGGGGACACGTCGCAATGAACGCCCATACCGATCCGCGCCCGAGCCGCGTCATCAAGGCCGGCGCGGCGCCGTTCCAGGTTTCGTTCGAGTTCTTCCCGCCCAAGACCGACGTCATGGAGGAGCGGTTCTGGGAGTCGATCGGCAAGCTCGCGCCGCTCCATCCGCGCTTCGTCTCGGTGACCTATGGCGCCGGCGGCACCACGCGCGAGCGCACGCTGCGAATGGTGAGCCGCATCCAGGCCGAGACCGGCGTCAATGCTGCAGCGCATCTGACCTGCGTCGGCGCCTCACGGGACGAGGTCGACGAGGTGGTGCGCGGCTATCGCGAGGCCGGCATCACCCGCATCGTGGCGCTGCGCGGCGATCCGCCGGAAGGGGTAGGGCAGCCCTTCGTCGCCCATCCCGAAGGTTACAGGAGCGCCGCCGAGCTGGTCGCCGGCATTTCGAAGGTCGGCGAGTTCGACATCTCCGTCGCGGCCTATCCGGAAAAGCATCCGCAAAGCCCCGACTGGGACACCGACATCGAGAATTTGAAGCGCAAGCTCGGGGCAGGGGCGACGCGCGCCATCACCCAGATGTTCTTCGACAACGACGACTACTTCCGCTTCGTCGACCGTGCCCGGAAGGCGGGCATCACCGCGCCAATCGTGCCCGGCATCCAGCCGATCCACTCGTTCAAGCAGATCTCCGGTTTCGCCGCCCGCTGTGGCGCCTCGATTCCCGACTGGCTGGCGCAGCGCTTCGTGGGCCTGGACGAGGACCCCGAGACTCACGCGCTCGTCGCCTCGGCCGTCGCTGCCGAGCAGGTGCTCGAGCTGGTCGATCACGGCATCACCGAGTTCCATTTCTACACCCTCAACCGCTCCAACCTCGTGCTGGCGCTGGCGCGACTGCTGGGTGTGCGGCCGGATTGAGTGTTCAGGTGACGTTCATGTCGCTGGCCCCATTGTGGCAGGCGGGGCGGTTTCACAAAATGGCCCCATTGATTCCTTCCATACCGCCTCGGGCGGTGTGTGGCCCGAGCAAGGAACTGGCCTTATGAAAATCAATCCGAAAGTCACCGGCGCGCTGGCCTGGACGGGTCTCGTCCTGGTGCTCGCCGTGCCCGCTGCCGATATGCTCGGCGGCAAGCCGGAGGCCAAGGCCAACCTCACCTCGGACATGGACCAGGTCCAGGCCGCCACCACGCAGCCGGCTGCGAAGCATGCCGCGAAACCGGCCGCCAAGCCGGTGGTGCCCGCCATCGAAACGGCGGCAGGAAGCGACGTCGTCACCGATTTCGTCAAGTCCGGCAAGAAGCTGCCGTCCTATATCTCGGGCAATGACGCGCCGGTCGTCGACACGGCCAGCACGCCGAAGGCGCCGGTGAAAAAGCCCGGCACCATCACCGTCAATGCCGACGGCACCATCCAGAAGCCGGGACCTGCGCCCGCCGCCACGGACGATTCGACCGTTGCCTCGATCAAGCCGAACCTCATTGCGCCGATCCCGCTGCCGCTTTCAGCCCGGCCGAAATCGTTCCCGTCGACGACCATGCTGCCGGCGCCGACCGAGCAGCCGCTGATCATAGACGAGACCACTGTGGCCTCCACCGGCCCGGTGCCGCCGGCCGATATCGTGCCCGACGATCAGCTGGTCACGGGCGATCAACTCGACGAATGGGACAGCGGCTCGCTGGCCGAATATCTCGCGCGCAAGGGGCTGATGAGCGATGCGTCTGCGCCGAGCACGAGCCAGTACGATGCCGACGGCTTCTATCTCAGCGACGGCCCCAACCAGCCGCGTCGGTCGCGGGTCATCATCGTCGATCGCTGACCCGCGACTATCTGCCCACCGCATAACAACTATTACGCTTTCGTCACTTTCTATTTGGCCGTCATCGGCTATTGTGCGCTCCCACTTGCGGAGGCCTCCATGTCGGTATGGGATCGCCTGAGCTCCGTCATCGGCTCGTTCTCCAAGCGCACCGGGTTCGCTGGTTCGCTGGCGAATGCGCTCGACCCTGACAACTGGCTGCCGGGCGGCAAGGACGCTGCCTTCACCCTCGCGCTGATCGCGCTTTCGGCGAAGATGGCCGTCTCCGACGGGGTCGTGCAGGCCTCCGAGCTCCGCGCCTTCCACCGTACGGTCGAGATCCCGCCGGCCATCGAGCATCAGGTGCAGAAGGTGTTCGAGCTCGCCCAGCAGGATGTCGCCGGCTACGAGTTCTATGCCAAAAAGATCGGGCGCTTCTTCATGGACAGCCCCGATACGCTCGAGCACGTGCTGGACGGGCTCTTCTTCATCGCCTCGGCCGACGGCATGATCCACGAGTCCGAGCTCGACTACCTGCGCAATGTCTCGTCCATCTTTGGCTTCGACGACGCGCGCTTCGAGCAGCTGGCGAGCCAGCACGTGCTGCTCGACAACAGCATCGATCCCTACACCGTGCTGGGTCTCGCTCCGGACGCGCCTCAGGACGAGATCAAGCGGGTCTATCGCCTGCTCGTCGCCGAGCACCACCCCGACCGGCTGATCGCCAAAGGCGTGCCGGAGGAGCTGATCGACGTTGCCACCGCCCGCATGGCGGCCATCAACCACGCCTATTCGAAACTCACGCGTGCAGTGCTGCCGGCGCCTGCTGCTTGACGGGAGGGGCCTTGCACCCCCATATCACGCCCTCGCCAGTCGACCGGGTGGCCGCTCCTGTTTCCGTGGGAGAGGAAAGTCCGGGCTCCATCGAAATGCGGTGACGGCTAACGGCCGCCGGGGGTGACCCCAGGGAAAGTGCCACAGAAAGCAAACCGCCGCCGGTTCGCCGGCGGTAAGGGTGAAAGGGTGCGGTAAGAGCGCACCGCGGACCTGGCAACAGGGACGGCACGGCAAACCCCACCGGGAGCAAGACCAAATAGGGGTGACGCGGGGGATGCCCCAGGCCGGTTTTCGAGGCCAGTCACCCGGGTTGGTTGCACAAGGGCGTCAGCAATGGCGCTCAAAGATGAATGGCCGCCACGTCCGCGCTTCGGCGCGGGCCCTACAGAACCCGGCTTATAGGTCGACTGGCGTTTTCACTTGTTCTGCCTCACGCGCCGCACCGCTGCGGGCGAGACGGGCCTGAAACCGGCCCTTCGCCCTCCGCTGGCGCTCCGGCGGGGCGGCCGAATTGTCGGCCGGGGTCCTCGCTGCGCTCGTCCGCGACGACTGCGGCATCGCTCGCCCCTCTCTTGCTCGGCTAGGGACTTAGCAAACGCTAAGTCCAAGGCCTCGCTTTCTCTCCCGCAGGGGGAGAGAGGGTGCTGAGGCGCGATCTCTCAAGCCTCTCCCCCCTTGCGGGGGAGAAAGCGATTTCCTGGGCTTAGGCCGAGCCTCTTCGCGAGGACTAAGCCCTTGGAAATCGCAAGAGAGGGGCGCTCGGTCTCTCTCATGGGCACACTGATGCACCGGCCGGGTGTAACCCTCCGGGGATGTCAAAGAGCGTGACGGGCCCGGAGGCGGATACCGCCTCTGGTATTTGTTTAGTGAGACGACATCCGCCTCCGGGGACCGGGGTTTCTGGCATTGTCCCGCGCGTCGGGAGTGGGTCGGTTGGCCTTC
>DATCRS010000291.1:0-4303 GCA_036568845.1 Devosia sp.
AGATCCGCTTCACGCTGGGCAGCGTGGTGCTGCTTTCGAAGCTCATCGAGGGCACCTTCCCCGACTACGACCGGGTGACGCCCAAGAACAACGACAAGCAGATGAATGTCGACAAGGCGAGCTTTGCCACCGCCGTCGACCGCGTCTCGACCATCGCGTCCGAGCGCGGTGGCAAGGCTGTGAAACTGTCGGTCAAGGACGGGCAGCTCGAGCTCTCCGTCACCAACCCGGATCACGGCACAGCGAGCGAAGAGCTGGCGGTGGAGTTCGAGCCGGAAACCTTCGAGATCGGCTTCAACGCGCGTTACCTGCTCGACATCATCGCCCAGATCCGCTCCGACAATGCGGTGTTCCTCTTCAACGATGCCGGCTCGCCGACGCTGGTCAAAGAGGACGGCGACGCCAAGGCGCTCTACGTGCTGATGCCGATGCGCGTCTAGCGAATAGCCAATAGCGAGTAGCGAACAGGGTTCTTTCCCTACTCACTATTCGCTACTCACTACTCGCTATGCGTTTCATCTCCCGGCTGCGCCTCAGCCATTTCCGCAACTATGCCTCGGCTGCGCTCGATCTCGATGCGCGGCATCTGGTGCTGGTGGGGCCGAACGGGGCTGGCAAGACCAATCTGCTCGAGGCGGTTTCGCTCCTGGGCCCGGATCGGGGGCTTCGCCGAGCCCCATTTGAGGAGCTGGCGGCGATCGGCTCGGACGGCGCCTGGGCAGTCGCCGCGACCATCGAGACCGACGACGGCCCGGTCGATATCGGCACCGGCGGCACGCCGGGCGAAACCGGCCGCCGGGTGCGGATCAACGGCGCCAACGCGCGCACTGTCGAAGAGATGAGCGATTACCTGCGCCTCCTGTGGCTAACCCCTGCCATGGATGGGCTCTTTACCGGCCCGGCCGGCGATCGCCGCCGCTTCCTCGACCGGCTGGTGACGGTGCTGATCCCCGGCCATTCGGCCTCGGTCAGCGATTTCGACAAGGCCATGCGGCAGCGCAACAAGCTTCTGGAGGAGGACGGCGATCCGCGCTGGTGCTCCGCCATCGAAGCGCAGATGGCCCAGCATGCCGCGGCGATGCACTTCGCGCGCGCCGACAGCCTCCTGCATCTGCAGCAGCTGATCGGTGAAGGGGTCGACACGGAGACGTTCCCGGCGGCCAGGCTGGCGCTGACGCCGCTCTTCGAGGATGGCCATGAGCCCGCCTCATCCACGGCCCTGGAGGCCGAGCTCCAGGAGCGATGGGAGGGGAGCCGCCGGCTCGACCGCGCTGCGGGCCGGACGCTCCTCGGCCCGCATCGGGTCGATTTCGAGGTGTTTCACGCGCAAAAGGCTATGCCGGCCGCACTGGGATCGACGGGCGAGCAGAAAGCGCTGCTCGTCGGCCTCATCCTCGCCCATGCGCGCCTCGTCGGTCGGATGGCCGGCATCACGCCCTTCCTCCTGCTCGACGAGATCGCTGCCCATCTCGACCCGAGCCGCCGCGCCGCGCTCTTTGCAGCGCTCGACGAGCTTGGCACGCAATGCTTCATGACCGGCACCGACCCGGTGCTGTTCGAGGCGCTGGGGCGGCGGGCGAGCGTGGTCGCGGTAGCGGATGGGCGACTGACCCGGGAGAGCTGACCGGACCGGCGTGGAATCCTTGAAAAACCGGCCAAAAATAGCCATTTGTCTTGGGTAAGGAAGGGGCATCCGCTAGACCGCTAACGAGCGGATGGCAACAGTGATTCGGGAACCCATTTGAGCACCTCCGAGACCCCCTCGAACGAACCCCAAAAGGGCTACGACGCCGATTCCATCAAGGTCCTCAAGGGCCTCGATGCAGTGCGCAAGCGCCCGGGCATGTATATCGGCGATACCGATGACGGTTCGGGCCTGCATCACATGGTCTACGAGGTTGTCGACAACGCCATCGACGAAGCGCTGGCGGGCCACGCCGATCTCGTGACGGTGACGCTCAATGCCGACGGCTCCTGCACCGTCACCGACAATGGCCGCGGCATCCCCACCGGCATCCACAAGGAAGAGGGGGTCTCCGCCGCCGAGGTCATCATGACCCAGCTGCATGCGGGCGGAAAGTTCGACCAGAATTCATACAAGGTCTCCGGCGGTCTCCATGGCGTCGGCGTCTCGGTGGTCAACGCGCTCTCTGTCTGGCTGAAGCTCAAGGTCCGCCAGGCCGGCAAGGTCCACGAGATGAGCTTCACCCACGGCGACGCCGACGCGCCGCTGGAGGTTACCGGCAGTTATGAAGGACGCAGCGGCACGGAGGTCACCTTCCTGCCGTCCCCGCAGACCTTCACCATGACGGAATTCGACTTCGCCACGCTGGAGCACCGGCTGCGCGAGCTGGCCTTCCTCAATTCCGGCGTGCGTATCTTCCTGCGCGACAACCGCCATCCCGAACCAGTCGAGGTCGAGCTCTTTTACGAGGGCGGTCTCGAAGCTTTCGTGCGCTACCTCGACAAGGCCAAGGCGCCGCTGATCACCCAGCCGATCTATCTCATAAGCGAGAAGGACGGCATCACCGTCGAAGTCGCGATGTGGTGGAATGACAGCTACCACGAGAACGTGCTCTGCTTCACCAACAACATCCCGCAACGCGATGGCGGCACCCATTTGGCCGGCTTCCGCGCGGCGCTGACGCGGCAGGTGACCGGCTATGCCGATGTCAGCGGCATCACCAAGAAAGAGAAGGTGGCGTTGACCGGGGACGACACCCGCGAGGGTCTGACCGCAGTGCTCTCCGTCAAGGTCCCCGATCCGAAATTCTCGAGCCAAACCAAGGACAAGCTGGTCTCGTCCGAAGTCCGGCCGGTGGTCGAGAACGTCGTCAACGACAAGCTGCAGCAATGGTTCGAGGAGCACCCCGCCGAGGCCAAGACCGTCGTCGGCAAGGTGGTCGAGGCAGCCGCCGCCCGCGAAGCGGCCCGCAAGGCGCGCGAGCTCACCCGCCGCAAGTCGGCGCTCGACGTCAATTTCCTCGCCGGCAAGCTCAAGGACTGTTCCGAGCGCGATCCGGCCAAGTCCGAGCTCTTCCTCGTCGAGGGCGACTCGGCCGGCGGCTCTGCGACGCAGGGACGCGACCGCTCCAACCAGGCCGTGCTGCCGCTCCGCGGCAAGATCCTCAATGTCGAGCGGGCGCGTTTCGACCGTATGCTGGGCTCCGAGCAGATCGGCAACCTGGTGATGGCGCTGGGCACCTCGATCGGGCGCGAAGAGTTCAATATCGACAAGCTCCGCTACCACAAGATCATCATCATGACGGACGCCGACGTCGACGGCGCCCACATCCGCACGCTGCTCCTCACCTTCTTCTACCGGCAGATGCGCGAGCTCATCGACCGCGGCCACGTCTACATCGCCCAGCCGCCGCTCTACAAAATCAAGCGCGGCTCATCCGAGCAGTACATCAAGGACGAGCGCGGCCTGGAGGATTACCTCCTCAACGCCGGCACTGACGATGCGGTGCTGACCACCGCTGCCGGATCGAGCCATGCCGGCGAGGATCTGCTGCAGATCGCCCGCCAGGCCCGCGAGCTGGTCCACACCATCGACAACCTCAACACGCGCTACAACCGGCAGATCGTCGAGCAGGCGGCCATTGCCGGCGGTCTCGACCCCGATGCGCTGGCCGACACCACCGAGGCCGAGAAGGTGGCTGCCCGCGTGGCGGAGCGACTCGACGTCGTCTCCGACGAAGTGGAGCGGGGCTGGACCGGTAGTTCCGATGGGCAGGGCGGGCTGACTTTCTCCCGCACCGTCCGCGGCGTCACCGAGACCCACCATATAGATGCCCAGCTGCTGGCCAGCGCCGATGCGCGCAAGATCCGGCAACTGGTCGAGCGGCTCGATGGCCTCTACGACGGCACCGGCAAGCTTACCCGCAAGGACCAGTCAACCGACGTCTTCGGGCCCTATTCACTGTTTGCCGCGGTTTCGGCTGCCGGCCGCAAGGGCATTTCTCTGCAGCGCTACAAAGGCCTGGGCGAGATGAACCCCGAGCAGCTCTGGGAAACCACCCTCGACCCGAACGTTCGCTCCCTTCTGCAGGTGCAGATCAAGGAAGGCTCGGATGCCGATCTCGTCTTCACCCAGCTGATGGGCGACCTCGTCGAACCCCGCCGCGACTTCATCCAGGACAACGCCCTCAGCGTCGCCAACCTCGACGTGTAGTGCCCTGAAGCGGCTCCGCACCCTCCTGCTGCTCCTCGTCCTCGTCGGCACGTGGCCTGCCGAGGCGCTGGCGCGGACCGATGAGGCGGTGGCGGACATCCGGCAGACCTGCACCGGCCTGACCGG
>DATCRS010000292.1:0-3897 GCA_036568845.1 Devosia sp.
TCAGCGGCTCGCCTCGCACCTCGTACCGTACCCGCCCGCACCTGCAGCCGCCTTGCCGTGTCTCCATCCGCCAGTCTCCTCGTGCCCCACCACAACGCCGATGCGCCCATGAGGTTCGCCCGGTGTCACCTTGACTCAACCTGCCGACCCAAGTCCGCGCCATCTGTGTCGCGCCCCTGTTTTCGTCGATCGTACCGAGCGAGTTGAACTGAACGGCATCCCTCTGCAGGTCATTTCGCACAACCACTCTTGCGAGTTGTTGCTTGCCGTCGGGCTGAGCGCTAGCCCTCGCCGCGCGCGCACATTCTCCTGCCGCATCAACAATTTAACGTGACTAACACTAACATGTTAGAAGGATTTTTCTCGTACGAGCGACCGGATACGCCTTGCAATCGTCAACTTAGTTGATAACGTTTCGACTTACTTGATCGGGAGAAGCGGCCGAAAACGGCTGGGGATCAAGAAGGAGGAAACCATGAATTCGATTGCGCCAAAGTCCGGATTCCGACGTCGCGCCGTCCTGGCTGCCGTCGGCCTTGCTGCGCTCGTCGCAGCAGTCCCTGCCTTCGCTCAAGACCTGAGCGGCGAGCTCGTCATCCTGCAATGGCAGGGCGGCACCGATGCCGAAATGTGGAAGAAGCTCGAGGACGATTTCGTCGCCAAGAACCCTGGCGTCACCATTCGCGAGCTGGTCGTCACCGGCCAGGGCGACATGCGCGGTCCGATGCGCACCGCGCTGCTCGGCGGCGAGAAGGTGGATATCATCATTAACACCTGGCCCGCCTTCCGGGCCGAGCTGGCCGATGCCGGCATCCTGCGCCCGGTCGACGAGCTCTACACCAACGGCCTCGATGCGGTGCTTGATCCGTCATGGAAGGAGCTCGGCTCAACCGATGGCGTCGCCTACGGCGTCCCCTATACCTACGGTGATCGTTCCGCCATCTGGTACAAGAAGGCCCATCTCGAGAAGGCCGGCATCGAGCCGCCCAAGACCTGGGATGAATTCCTCGCTTCCATCGACAAGCTGAAGGCGGCCGGGTTCGCTGCCCCCATTGCCATGCCGGCCAAGTACTGGGCGCATGGCGAGTGGTTCGAGACCCTGCTGCTGCGCACTGGCGGCGTCGAAGCAGCCTCCAAGCTCGCGGCCCACGAGATCCCGTGGACTGACGATGTGGTCAAAACCGTGCTCAAGAAGTACGCCGAGTTGCTCAAGGCCGGCTGCTGCGGCACACCCGAGCAGATGTTCGCCGGGGACTGGGACTACTCGGCCGACCAGATCTTCACCGCCGACGCGTCCAACTACCTGATGATCGGCATGTGGATGAATGCCCGTGCCCGTAACGACTACGGTCTCACCGAAGGGGTCGACTACTCGATCTTCCAGTTTCCCTCGCTGGGCCTGGGGCATGACGACACGTCAAGCGTCGATGCGAAGGAAGTGTCGGTGACGACCAACGGCGCCAATCCGGCGGCGGCAGACGCCTTCGCCGTCTACATGGTCAGCAAGCCCGCCGCCGATATCCTCGCCTCCTATGGCTACGCCTCGCCGAGCAAGAACGCCGATCCGTCCCTGCTCGGTCCGGTGCAGCAGGTGGCGACGGCCGCCGTGGCGCAATCGAAGGTGCAGTTCGTTCTCGGCGACCTGCTGCCTGGCGACCTCGTCGACGAATACCGGGTGCAGTTGCAGAAGTTCCTGCAGGACCCGTCCGATGCCACGATCGATGCGGTAACCGCCGCCATCGAGGCCAAAGCAGCGGAATTCGACTGAGATGGACGAGTCCGTCGTCCCCCACGCGGCGGGCTCGCATACCAGAGGCTCCTCCCGGACTGGCGGTGAGCGGCGCACGCTGCTCGCCGCCGGCTGGAGGATGCGGGACTGGCCTGCGGCCTGGCTGCTGATTGCTCCCGTGCTGATCCTTTTCGGGATCGCCGTGGTTTTCCCGCTGATCGACACCATCCGGCTGAGCTTTTTCGACATCAAAGGGCTCGCCAAGCCGAAATATGTCGGGCTGGGCAATTACGTGAAGCTCTTCACCGACCCCGCCTTCCGCAACACGCTGCTGACGACGCTCGTCTTCACTCTCTCGACCACCATCATCTCGGTGGGTCTGGGCTGGCTGCTGGCCATGCTCAGCGCCTTCGCGCCGCGTCAGACGCTGCCCTTCCGCGTGATGATCTTTGCCGCCTTCGGTATTTCCGAAGCCGTCGCCGGCTATATGTGGATCGGCATCCTGCGGCCCGACGCCGGCGGCCTGCTCAATGCCGTCATCGGTCTCTTTCAGCCTGGCTTTGCTCAACCGTGGCTCGGCGATCCGCGCACGGCGTTGTGGGTGCTCATCATCGCGGCGTCATGGGGCGGCGTCGGCCTGCCGCTGATGCTTTGCTTCGCGTCGGTCCAGGCCATTCCGAAGTCGCTGTTCGAGGCCGCCTATATCGACGGCGCCACGCACGGCCAGGTGCTGCGCAACATCATGATGCCGCTGTCCTTGCCGGGCGTGCGCGTGGCCGTCTTCATCAACCTGCTCGGCGCACTCCGAGCCTTCGACATCATCTACATCCTCACCGGCGGTGGTCCGGTGCGGGCCACCGAGACGGTCGGCTACTTCATGTACCGGGAGTCGATGACGCAGTTCAAACTCGGCTTCGGCGCGGCGGCGACCGTCGTGCTGCTGGTCGCCGTGCTCGTCGTCTCCATCCCCGCCATCATCCAGCGTACGGCAGGTGCAAGATGATCGGACGCGCACCCCGCTGGCCCATTGTCATCCTGGGCGTCGTCGCCTTCATCTGGATCATCCCGATCGTCGGCATCGTCATGACCTCGATCCGGCCGCTGGCAGAGACCACGCGGGGCTGGTGGCGGCTGGATAGTTTCACGCTGACTTTCAGCGCCTGGGAGCGGGTCTGGGCTGCCTATCCGCTAGCGCCGGCCTTCGTCACCACGGCGATCCTGGCGGTACTGGCCACCGTCGGCACGATGCTGCTCACGCCTGCGGCAGCTTACGCCTTCCACTTCCTCAAGTTCCCGTTCCGGCGTTTGCTGCTGATCATCATCATCAACGCATTCGTGCTGCCGCAGCAGGTGGTCATCATCCCACTGTTCCAGCTCTGGCGGGACCTCGGGCTCATCGACAATTTCGCCTCTGTCCTCATCCCCTATGTGGGCTTGAGCTTCGCCTGGTCGATCTTCCTCGTGAAGAACTTCCTCGAGGACTTTCCCACCGAGGTGGTGGAGGCGTCGCGCATCGATGGCGCCGGGCCGGTCCAGACCTTCTGGCATATCGTCCTGCCCAACAGCCTGAATTCGGTCTTTGCCACCGGCATCCTGCAGTTCCTCTGGACCTGGAACGCACTGCTGCTGCCGCTGCTCTATCTCCGCACCAACGTGCCGCTGCCGGTAATTCTCGCCCGCATCAACGGCACCTATGAGCTCAACTGGGATCTCCAGTCGGTGGCGGCGATCGTCACCACCATCGTTCCACTCGTCGTCTTCCTCGTCTTCCAACGTCAATTCGCCGCCGGGGCCGAAACCCGGTCCGGCGCCAAGGATTAGTCATGCCCGCCCCCTCGACCAACAAGCCGCTCCGCTACCGCCAGATCCATCTCGATTTCCACACCTCGGAACACATTCCGGGCGTCGGCGCGGCCTTCGATCCCGATCAGTTCGTGGCGACCCTCAAGGCCGCTCATGTCAACTCGATCACTATCTTCGCCAAATGCCATCACGGCTGGTCCTACTATCCCACCAAGGTCGGCGCCCCGCACCCCAACCTGGCGCGCCCCGACCTCATGGGCGACATGGTCACGGCGTTGACCGCCGCCGACATCGAGTGTCCGATCTACATCTCGGTGCAATGGGACGAGCGCAACGCCCGCATCCATCCGGAGTGGCGGGTGCGC
>DATCRS010000293.1:0-3871 GCA_036568845.1 Devosia sp.
AAGAGCATCGTCCTGATGCTGACCATCGACAAGGCAAAGTTCCGCAAGCCCGCCGGGCCGGGTGACCAGATCGAATTTCACATCAAGAAGATCCACCGGCGCCGCACGGTCGGCCGCTATGAGGCCAGGGCCATAGTCAACGGCGTGCTGATCGCCGAGGCGGAGGTCGGTGCCATGATCGTGCCGGAAGGGGAATGAGCTTGGGCCACGTGCAAGTCCACCCGACTGCGGTTGTGAGCCCCGGCGCCAGGTTCGGCGTCAATGTCAAGATCGGTCCCTACTCGGTCATCGGCGACAACGTCGTCCTCGGCGACAACGTCGAGCTGGTGTCGCATGTGGTGATCGACGGCCGCACCGAAATCGGTGCCGGCACTCGAATCTTTCCATTCTCTTCGATTGGCCACCAGCCCCAAGACCTCAAGTACAAGGGCGAGCCGAGCACCCTGACGATCGGCCGGAACTGCACGATCCGCGAAAACGTCACCATCAATCCCGGCACGGCCGGGGGGATCATGACCACCAAGGTGGGCGACAACTGCCTGCTAATGGCCTCGGTTCACGTGGCGCACGACTGCGTTGTGGGAAACAATGTGGTCCTCGCCAACTATGTGGGACTCGCTGGCCATGCGGTGATCGGTGATTTCGTGTCGTTCGGCGGCATGTGCGCGGTGCACCAGTTCGTGCGCATCGGCGCCCATGCCTTCATCGGCGCGCAAAGCATGGTCGACGGCGATGTCATCCCCTATGGCATGGCGGTGGGCAACCGGGCCCGGCTCGCGGGGCTCAACCTGATCGGGCTCAAGCGGCGCGGTTTCGATCGCGAGGCCATCCACCGGTTGCGCGCGGCCTATCGCCTTGTCTTCTCCAGCGAAGGTACACTGCGGGAGCGCGTTGATGACGCGGCGGAACTGTTCAAGGACGAGCCGCTGGTGCAGGACGTGGTGAGCTTCATCGCCGCCGCGAGCGATCGGCCGCTGACTCTGCCGCGCAACGGGCAGGCCGAAGACTAGATGGCCGAACGGCTGGCGCTGATCGCCGGATCCGGCGCGCTGGTGCCTGAGGTCATTGCCGCTGCCCGGAGAAAGGGCTTTGAACTCAAGCTGTTGACGATCAGCAGTAAGCAGCGGTTCGAGGGTTTTGAGCCGGTGCGTTTCAGCCTCTCCAACCCGCAGGTGGCAATCGACGCGATACGGAGTTTCGGCGCCACGCATTTTGCCATGGCGGGCGGGGTGAGCCTGTCCGATATGGTGCGCGAGGGACTCGCGAGCTTCTTTTCCGGTGCTTCGGTGCGCCAATCCATTGGCGACACGAGCATTTCTGACCTGGTGCTGCGCCTCGAGAACCTCACCGGCGCGCGGCCGATGGGGGTGCACGAAATCGCGCCTGAGCTTCTGGCCCCGCAGGGCGTGATAGCCGGGCCCACGCCGACCGAGCTGGTAAGCGAGACTGCTGCCTATGGACTAGAACTGGCCCGCAAGGCGGGTGCGCTCGATCTCGGTCAAGCTGTTGTGGTTGCAGGGAGAAGGGCGATCGCGGCGGAGGATGTCGGGGGCACCGATGCGCTGCTCAAGCGGGTGAAATGGTTGCGCTGGAAGGGGCTGGTGGCCGGCAGCGGGGCGTCGCCTCTGCTCTTGGCAAAGTGCCCCAAGCCGGATCAACCCCTCCTGATCGACATGCCGGCGATTGGTCCGCGGACGGTAGAAAATGCAAGGAAATCAGGTGTTTGTGCCATCGCCGTCGAAGCGGGTGGAACGCTGCTGATCCAGCGCGAGCGGCTGCGAGAAACGGCAGACCGGTTGGGAGTGACTGTCATCGGGCTGCCAAAACATGGCTAAGCCATTGAAACTCTTTATTCTTGCCGGCGAGCCGTCGGGTGACCGGATCGGCGCGGACCTGGTCGAGCGGCTGCGGCAGCGAGGTGTCGAGCTGGCGCTTTCGGGCGTGGGCGGCGAGGCTCTGACACAAAGCGGTCTCAAGTCTGAATTCGACATGAACGAGCTTTCGGTAATGGGTTGGGCCGATGTGCTGCCCAGATTGCCGAAATTGCTCTGGCGCGCGCGTCAGGTGGCGCGAAAGATCATCCGCACGCGGCCGGACGTGGCCGTGCTTGTCGACGCGCAGGTGTTCTCGTCGATCGTTGCGAGTCAGGTGCAGAAGGTAGCGCCGGACATTCCGGTGCTGCTCTATGTGGCGCCGGCCGTGTGGGCATGGAAGCCGGAGCGAGCGGCGAGACTCAAGCCAAAATTCCGCGAAGTGCTGGCTGTGCTGCCGTTCGAGCCGGAATTCATGCGGACAGTTGGCGGGCCGGAGACGACCTATGTGGGGCATCCAGCGCTGGCGCGCTTTCCACTGCGAGAGGCGGTGCCTGAGCGGGGGCCGCTATTGCTGCTGCCGGGAAGCCGCGAGGGCGAGCTCAGGCGACATCTGCCGCTGATGCGAGCGGTTGCCGAGGCGCTGAGGGGGGACGAGCGGGTGACCGGCTTCGTCCTGCCGACGCCGCGCAGTGTCGAGGCCCGTGTCAGGGCAGAGGTGGCCGGATGGGCGGCGCCGGTCGAGGTCATCACCGGCGAGGGGCGGAAGGCGAAGGCTTTTTCCGAGGCCGTCGCCGCGGTGGCGGTGACGGGCACAGTGACGCTGGAGCTGGCGTTGGCCGGCGTGCCGATGGTCACCACCTATGTTGCCGACAAGGGGCAGGCCAAGCGCTGGGTGCAGTACAAGGTGAAATTTGCCTCGCTGCCCAATGCGATCCTCGACCGGGCGCTGGTGCCGGAGGTGCTACAGGTGGAGCCTCAGCCGGAAGTGTTGGCCGCCGAGGTTCGGCGTCTGCTGGAAGGCGATGGCGCGGCGGCCCAGGTCGCTGGGTTCAGAGAGATCCGCGCGGTGATGGAAGAGGGGGCCTCGGGAGCGCCGCGGGTGGATCCAGCCGAGCGGGTGATGCGGTACGCCGTGTAGGCGAGTTGGCGCGTCTGGGGCGCCGCCGCCACCACCCGCGATCCCGGGCTTGCCCGGGACCCCATGTCTCACGCCACTCGGGCTGATGGCTGGGTCCCTGCCTCTGCAGGGATGACAATCGAGGTTGGTGCCCGGTCGGAGCTCTACGCCAAAAGAAAAAGCCCCGCGAGAGCGGGGCTTTTGCATTCAGTGATCGCCTCAGCGTTTGTCGAGGTCGATGTAGTCGCGAGCGGGGGAGCCCTGGTAGAGCTGGCGCGGGCGGCCGATCTTCTTCTGCGGATCGGCGATCATTTCCTTCCACTGCGCGATCCAGCCAACGGTGCGCGAGAGGGCGAAAATGGCCGTGAACATCGAGGTGGGGAAGCCGATCGCCTCGAGGATGATGCCCGAGTAGAAATCGACGTTGGGGTAGAGTTTTCGTGAGACGAAATACTCGTCGGTAAGCGCGATGCGCTCAAGTTCCTGGGCGACCTGAAGGAGCGGGTTGTTATGGACACCAATCTGCTCCAACACCCGCTTGGCGGTGTCCTGCATCACCTTGGCGCGCGGATCGTAGTTCTTGTAGACGCGGTGCCCAAAACCCATGAGGCGGATGCCGCTCGACTTGTCCTTCACCTTGGCGATGAACTCGGGGATACGGTCCGGCGTGCCGATCTGCTTGAGCATGTTCAGCGCCGCCTCGTTGGCACCGCCATGCGCGGGGCCCCAGAGGCAGGCAACGCCGGCCGCGATGCAGGCGAACGGGTTGGCATCCGACGAACCGGCGAGGCGCACGGTCGAGGTCGAGGCGTTCTGCTCATGATCGGCATGGAGCGTGAAGATGAGGTCCATCGCGCGCGCGATCACGGGATTGACCACATACTCCTCGGCCGGCACCGAGAAGCACATGCGCAGGAAATTGCTCGCGTAGTCGAGATCG
>DATCRS010000294.1:0-2420 GCA_036568845.1 Devosia sp.
AGCGTCATGCTGGAGCGGAACTTCATGTCGTCGGGATAGCCGAAGATGCGATCCGCACCCTTTCCCTGCACGGCCAGCACAGCTTCGACACACTCCTGCAGCCGCGGCCCCAGCACCGGATGCGCAAGATATGCCTTCGCCTCGTCGAGCGAGTAGATGGCAAATCGCACCGACATCTCGCTCATGCCCAGCCCCTTGATCTGCGGAAAGATGAACCACATCCAGTGGCTGCGCTTCTCGCCCGCCCGCAGCTCGCCGAGCACACGGTCATAGATACCCGCCTGCGCGCGGACGAAGCGTTCGAGATCGTGGCTCTCTTCTGGCATCTCCATCATCCCTTCCCAGGCTGACGATTGAGCCGCAGAATCAGGTAGACGCTCACCAGCACCAGTACCGCGCCGACGATCATGCGCGCCGTGATGACCTCGCCCGCGACAAAGTATCCCAGCACCACCGCCACCACAGGGTTCACATACGCATAGCTCGCCACCGTGCTCGCGGGCATATGTCCCAGCAGCCAGACATACGCCGTGTATGCCACCAGCGAGCCGAAGGTGATGAGATACGCCAGCGCCAGCGCCGAGCTGCGCGAGATGTGCGGCCACGGACGCATCTCGCCGAAGAGCGCCGACGCCACCAGCAGCACAGCGCCGCCAATGGCCATCGAAACCGCAGCCGTCATCGGCTTCGCAGCAGGCAGCGGCAGCTTCTTGCTCCACACCGTACCCAGCGACCAGCCCGCAACGCCGACGATGATCGCCAGCGCAGGCAGAATCGGCACCGTCAGCTTTGCATCGGGAATCATCAGCACGCCCACGCCGCAAAAGCCAAGCAGCACGGCAGCCACCGCGGTCCAGCGAAACCGCTGCAGGCCGAAGAGGATCTCGCAGGCGACGATCATCAGCGGAATCGTCGCGCCGATCACCGCCGCGATGCCCGACGATAGATACTTCTCCGCCCAGAACAGACCGGCGTAGTTCACCGCGAACATCAGCACGCCCATGATGCTGAGGCTGCGCCACTCCTCGCGCGTCGGCAGCGGCGTTCTGCGCAGCACCATGAAGACAAACAGGATGACGCCCGCAAGAAACATCCGCGTCCCCGCGGCGAACAGCGGCGGCACCTCGCGCACGGCAACGCGGATCGCGAGGAAGGTCGTGCCCCACAAGAAGTAGATGGCAAAGAAGGCGGCGAGCACACCGAGGCTGATCCCGGAGCGCGCCTGTCCCATCGCCTGCGTTGTCTCATCCCCCGTCTGCGTTCTTTCTGCCATCGTTTGACACCAACGTTATCAGGAACCCGCCATCCTCCTCACCCCGCCTGCTGACATCGAGCGTCAACAGTGTGACAGGCCGCGCCGTGTTTCAATAGATAAGGACAGGAAAGATAGAAAAAATGCCTTTGAACTGCGGAATCGTCGGCCTCCCCAACGTTGGGAAATCCACCATCTTCAACGCCCTCACCTCGGCCAAGGCCCAGGCGGCGAACTACCCCTTCTGCACCATCGAGCCCAACACCGGCACCGTCGTCGTGCCCGACCCGCGCCTCGATAAGATCACCGAGTTCGTCAAACCCAACCGCACCGTGCCCACCACGATGGAGTTCATCGACATCGCCGGTCTCGTTCAGGGTGCGAGCAAGGGCGAAGGCCTCGGCAACCAGTTCCTCGGCCACATCCGCGCGACGGACGCCATCTGCCACGTCGTTCGCTGCTTCGACGACCCCGAGGTCGTCCACGTCGCCGGCGGCGTCAACCCGCTCAACGACATTGACGTCATCAACACCGAGCTGATGCTCGCCGACCTCGACACCGTCGAGAAGCGCTCGCAGCGCGTCGAAAAGCTGGCTCGCAACACGCAGGACGCGAAGATCAAGTCCGAGGCCGCCGCCGTCGCCAAGCTCAAAGCCGTGCTCGAGGCAGGCAAGCCCGCCCGCACCGCCGACCTCACCGACGACGAGCGCATCGCCGCACGCGAGCTCTTCCTCATCACCATGAAGCCGCAGCTCTACGTCGCCAACGTCGACGAGGCCGCGCTCACCACCGGCAACAGCTACACCGAGGCCGTCGAGAAGCGCGCCGCCGAGGAAGGCTCCGAGGTCGTCCGCATCTGCGGCGCGCTCGAGAGCGAGATCGCACTCCTCGAACCGGCCGAGCGTACCGAGTTCCTCGAGTCCGTCGGCCTCACCGAGCCCGGCCTCAACCGCCTCATCCACTCGGCCTACCACCTGCTCGACCTCATCACTTACTTCACGGCAGGCGTGCAGGAGGTCCGTGCCTGGACCATCAAGCGCGGCACCAAAGCCCCCGGAGCTGCAGGCGTCATCCACACCGACTTCGAGCGCGGCTTCATCAAGGCCGACTGCTACTCCTGCGACGATCTCTTCAAGTACGGCAGCGAACAGGCCGTAAAAGAAAAAGG
>DATCRS010000295.1:0-5658 GCA_036568845.1 Devosia sp.
TGCTCGCGCTGCGCTTCGCCAACATCATGTTCGAGCCGATCTGGAATTCGGCCCATATCGACCACGTGCAGATCACGGTGTCGGAAAGCGTCGGCGCCGGTACCCGCGGCTACTACGACGAGTCGGGCGCCCTGCGCGACATGGTGCAGAACCACATCATCCAGCTGCTCTGCCTTGTCGCAATGGAACCCCCCGCCTCCGACGACGCCAATGCGCTGCGCGACGAGAAGCTGAAGGTCTTGCGGTCACTAAAATCCATCGCCAGCCCCGACGTCTCGAAGGTCACCGTGCGCGGCCAGTATCGGGCCGGCTCCGTCGATGGCGCGTCGGTCGCCGGCTACCAGGACGAGTTGCCCGAGGACAAGAAGGGCTCGCGCACCGAGACCTTCGTGGCCCTCAAGGCTGAGATCGAGAACTGGCGCTGGGCCGGCGTGCCCTTCTACATTCGCACCGGCAAGCGCATGGCAGGTCGCGCCTCCGAGATCGTCATCCAGTTCCGCAACATTCCGCACTCGATGTTCGATCACGCCGAAGGCGCCCCCAAGCCCAACCGGCTGGTGATCCGCATCCAGCCGGACGAGGGCGTCAAGCTCTTCCTCATGATCAAGGATCCGGGTCCGGGCGGCATGCGCCTGCGCGAAGTGCCGCTCAACCTCTCCTTCGCCCAGACCTTCACCGAACGCACGCCCGAGGCCTACGAGCGCCTGCTGCTCGACGTCATCCGCGGGTCGCAGACCCTCTTCATGCGCCGCGACGAGCTCGAGGCCGCCTGGCAGTGGATCGACCCGATCCGGCAGGCCTGGGACGCGGCCTCGGATGCGCCGCAGCCTTACACGGCCGGCACCTGGGGCCCGACCGGCGCCATTGCGCTGATCGAACGCGACGGCCGCACCTGGCACGAGGATGGTCATTGAGTCCCATCCGCCGCACCTTTGGTGACAAGGACGAGCTGGCGCTCGCCCTTGCCGACGCCGTTGCCGCCAATCTGAACGCCGGCCTCGCCGCCCGCGGCAAGGCGGCTCTGGCTGTCTCCGGCGGCTCGACCCCTGCGCGCTTCTTCCGCACTCTCGGCGGCCGTAGCGATATCGACTGGAGCAAGGTCACCGTCACCCTGGTCGACGAACGCTGGGTCGACGAGAGTTCGGACCGGTCGAACGCCAGGCTGGTGAAGGCCAATCTTCTGCAGGGCCCCGCGGCCGCTGCCACCTTCGTGCCGCTCTGGCAGGGCGGTTCGGAACCCGATGCCGCCGGCATCGCCAGGGCCAACGCCGCGATCTCGGCCATCCCGGTGCTCGATGTCGCCATTCTGGGCATGGGCAACGATGGGCACACCGCCTCGTTCTTTCCGGGAGGCGATACGCTGGACGATGCGCTGACCGAGGAGGGTCCGGTCCTCGCCATCCGTGCACCCGGGGCCGGCGAGCCCCGCGTCACGCTCACGCTTCGCCGCCTTTTGGCCGCCGAGGCGCTCTATCTGCATATCGAGGGGAACGAGAAGGCAGACGTTCTGGACAAGGCACTGGCCGAGGGCGCGATCGCCGACATGCCCGTACGCGCCGTGCTGCGCCAGGACGAAAAGCCAGTCACCGTTTTCTGGTGTCCGTGATCCAACGGACAAGCCGCCGCTAGGAGCAAGTAAATGTCTGTCCGCAAGTCCATTCAGGACGTCACCGACCGCATCGCGGCTCGGAGTGCCCAATCGCGCCGGGATTATCTGGGGCGCATCGAGGCGCAAAGACAGCAGGGCGTCTACCGCGCGGCCCTCTCCTGCGGCAATCTCGCCCACGGCTTTGCCGCCTGCGCTCCGGCCGACAAGGCCAAGCTCGCCGGCAACAAGGCTCTGAACCTCGGCATCGTTACGTCTTACAACGACATGCTGAGCGCCCATCAGCCCTACCAGTTCTATCCCGACATCATAAAAGACGCGGCCCGGCAGATCGGCGCAACCGCCCAGGTTGCGGGCGGCGTGCCGGCCATGTGCGACGGCGTCACGCAGGGCCAGCCGGGCATGGACCTCTCGCTCTTCTCCCGCGACGTCATCGCCATGGCGACCGCCATCGCCCTTTCGCACAACATGTTCGACGCCGCGGTCTTCCTTGGCATCTGCGACAAGATCGTGCCCGGCCTCCTCATTGGCGCGCTGACCTTCGGGCATCTGCCGGGCGTCTTCATCCCGGCCGGGCCGATGCCCTCGGGCCTACCCAATGACGAAAAGAGCCGCGTCCGCCAGCTCTACACCGAGGGCAAGGTCGGCCGCGCCGAGCTGCTCGAGGCCGAGGCCAAGTCCTACCACTCGCCCGGCACCTGCACCTTCTACGGCACGGCCAACTCCAACCAGATGCTGATGGAGATCATGGGCCTGCACCTGCCGGGTGCCAGCTTCGTCAATCCCGGCACCCCGCTGCGTGATGCGTTGACCCGCGAGGCCACCCGCCGGGCCCTCTCGCTCACCGCCGAGGGCAACGACTACACCCCCATCGGCCATGTCGTCGACGAGAAGGCCATCGTCAACGGCCTCGTCGGCCTCCTCGCCACCGGCGGGTCCACCAACCACACGCTGCACCTCGTCGCCATCGCCCAGGCGGCCGGCCTCCACATCACCTGGGAGGACATGTCCGAGCTCTCCGACCATGTGCCGCTGCTCGCCCGCGTCTACCCCAACGGCGTTGCCGACGTGAACCACTTCCACGCCGCCGGCGGCATGGGGTTCCTCATCCGCGAGTTGCTCGAAGCCGGCTACCTGCACGAGGACGTCAAGACCGTCTGGGGCGGCGGGCTTTCGAGCTACACCGTCGAGGCCAAGCTGCTCGAGGACAAGCTGAGCTTCGAGGCCTCACCTAAGGAGTCCGGCAACCCCAAGGTACTGGCGCCGGTCTCGGCGGCCTTCCAGCAGAACGGCGGCCTGAAGCTGCTCCGCGGCAATCTCGGCGCGTCGGTGATCAAGGTCTCCGCCGTCAAGCCCGAGAACCGCGTGGTCGAGGCCAAGGCCAGGGTCTTTCACAGCCAGCAGGGCCTGCAGGATGCGTTCAAGGCCGGCGAGCTCAATGGCGACGTCGTCGCCGTGGTCCGCTTCCAGGGCCCCAAGGCCGTCGGCATGCCCGAGCTGCATAAGCTGACCCCGGCCCTCGGCGTCCTGCAGGATCGCGGCTTCAAGGTCGCGCTCCTGACCGACGGCCGCATGTCGGGCGCCTCCGGCAAGGTGCCGGCCGCCATTCACGTCACCCCCGAGGCGACCGACGGCGGCGCTATCGCCAAGATCCGCGACGGCGACCTCATCCGACTCGATGCCAACGAAGGCACGCTGATGTTTTTGGGCGACGAACGCGAGTTCCTCTCCCGCACCCCGGCGCTCGAAGACCTCCGCAAGGAACACTTCGGCATGGGCCGCGACCTCTTCGCCGGCTTCCGCGCCCTCGTCGGCACCGCCGACCGCGGCGCCAGCGTGTTTGCCTAGGCGGCCGACTGCCGCAACGGCTCGATATTGGCCAGCGCTTCGGCGCTGGCCGCTTCCGCGAGGGTCAGGTCGTACATCTGCTGCAAGTTGAGCCAGAACTCCGCGCTGGTGCCGAAGAAGCGCGAGAGACGCAGAGCCGTGTCGACCGTGACGGGCACTTCTTCCCGCGCCAGCCGCTCCATCCGCGCACGCGACGTGTCGAGCCGCTTCGCCAGCGTGTACGGCTTGAGCTTCAACGGCTCCAGGAACTCCTCCCGCAGAATCTCGCCGGGATGGATTGGCGGCCAGGCTCGAAACGGCCGGTTATCAGTGGTAGTCGACGATTTCGACATCTTCCGCGCCTTTCTCTGTCCAGGCGAAGCAAACCCGCCATTGGTCATTGATCCGGATCGAATGCTGTCCCTTGCGGTCACCACTCAACGCCTCAAGCCGATTGCCGGGGGGCGCACGGAGATCGCTAAGGACGTTCGCCGCCGCGACGCTCTGCAGTTTGCGCTTGGCGCGCTGGAAAAGGTCGGACGGAAAACCCTTCGGGCACCGTTCGCTCCAGAGAATCTCTTCGGTAAGCTTGCCCTTGAGCGAGACGATCATCGTTGAACGTATCGTACCGAGATACGTTCAGCGGGTCAACCTGTGACCGGCCTCACTTCCGCCCCCATGGCCACGCCAAATCGGGCGAAGAAGCCGTCGATCACCTTTTGCGCCGAGTTGCCGACCAGCGCTCGACCGAGCTTCATGATGCCGCCGTCCGCACCGCCATTGGCGGTGAACTGCAGCAGTGTCCCCTCCGGCGCATCGGCGAGCGTGATGTCGGCGGCGCCCTGCGCCATGCCCAGCACGCCACCGCGGCCCTTGCCGGCGAGCGTGTAGCTCTGCGCCGGAATCACGTTCGACAGGGTGAGGTCGCCGGCAAAGGTCGGCTTGACGATGCCGAAATTGACCGTGATCTCGATTTCGAGGCTCGTGTCGCCGGTCCATTCGATGCGGCTGCAGCCGGGAATCGTAGCGCGGAGCGTGTCGGCATTGTTGAGCGCTGCCCACACCGTCTGGCGCGGCGCCGAGACCAGATATCTGCCGCCGAATTCCAAAGGTCTCGCCTCCCGGTTTTGCCACTTTTCGTGCGTCTTTTTCGCACCATATCGGCAAAATAGACACCGCACCCGAGCCAATCAATTGTCACGCCCTTGTGACATGGCGATCATGGCACCACTTGCGGTGCGAACCAGATAAGGGAAGCGTCACATGGCAACCGAAGTGATGGAAAAGCCGCTGCAATATCTCGACAAGGCGGTGAGCGCCATCAAGGATCTCGGCATCTGGCCGGAGCCGGCCGGCGAGCAGCCGATCACCGGTCTTCTCAACGAGATCACCGGGTATGACGAGACCAAGGTCATCCTGATCGGCCGCACGCTGACCCAGGCGTCGGCGTTCAACGACGTCGTCCGGTCGCAGGTCGCAGCCATGAATGTCGGCGAGCGCTACGAGGACATCACCAACAGCTTCAATTCCATCCGCGACGATGCCAAGGGCATGGTCGACCAGCTCGACGACGGCAAGCTCGACCTCATGGAGCGCGTCTCCAATGTCTGGATGAAGGTGTCGCGCGGCGACATCGCCACCCGCTTCGAGCGCATCCGGTCGACCTATCTCGACGTCTCCAAGGAGACCAAGAACCAGATCGACCGCGAGCACACCATTCTCGAGGCATATCGGGATTTCCGTGGCGCGCTGAAGCAGGCCGAGGTGATGGCGCTCGAGCTGCTCGACGTGGCCACGAGGCACCTCGACGAAAAGAAGGCCGAGCTGCAGGCGGCCGGCGACGCCCTCGCCAACTTCTCCACCGGCACCCCGGCCGACCGCGCCCGCCTCGAGATGACGCGCGACGAGAAGTTGCGTGACCTGCAGAACGAGGAGCGTCGCTACCAGATCGCCAAGGACCTTTCGGACAACCTGACCATCGCCTATTCCACCTCGGAAGTGGTGATGGCCCGGCTGATGCAAACCACCCAGGCCAAGGAACGCGTCTACCAGCAGTCGATCTCGTTCTTCTCGACCAACGAGACGGTGTTCACCGCGCTTTCTGCCTCGTTCACCGGGCTCTTCGGCCTGCATGAATCCACAGAGACGCTGAATGCGATGAAGGAAGGCGTCTCCAAGAGCCTCGAAACCCTCTCCGAGATCGGCGGCAAGGTGCAGGAAGAGGC
>DATCRS010000296.1:0-2894 GCA_036568845.1 Devosia sp.
CGGCGGTCATCAGCAACGACTTCACCACCCCGAGCGGCAGCGGCCATCTCAATTCCGGCGAGATCCGCTACGCCGGCGCTGATGTCGGCTGGCGCGCTCTCGGCAATGAGAGCCTCAGCAGCGGCGGCTTTATCGGCTACCAGTACTGGAACGATAGCCCGGACATGGGCCGGGAGAACTTCACCGGCGGGCTGCAGAGCGTCCCCAACAAGATCGAATACCACATGCTCCGGCTCGGCCTGACGACCAAGGCGGCATTCGGTGAGCATTTCGAGATCGAGGGCGAAGTCGCCGCCATCCCCTACACCATGATCCAGGGCCAATATGGTGCGTTCGTACACCCGCCCTACGGTGGCCCTACGCCGGCTTCGCCTGGCAACCTCAGCGGTTGGCTTTACGGCGCGTCAGCCGAGGTCATGGCCCGCTTCCGCCCCGACGAGAACTGGAGTCTCGGCCTCGGCGCCCGCGCCTGGTACCTCACAGGCGAGGCGGATTTCACCTTCTCGTCGACCGCCAACAGCTACATCACCAAGACCCAGCAGTTCTCGACCTTCCGCTACGGTCTGCTCGGCGAAGTCAGCTACAAGTTCTAGGGAACTTTCGCTCCCCTCCCCGCCTTGCTCTGCCTGAGGTGAGCGGCTAAGTCTTGCCGCGGTTTCAACCCCAGCAAGGGCTTCTCCGTGACCGACCGACTTCGTATTGCGCTGGCGCAGCTCAACCCCACGGTCGGTGCGCTCAAGGCCAATCTCGAGCTCGGCCGTCAGGCTCTCGCCGACGCGGCTGCGGCCGGCGCAGATATCCTCCTCTTCTCCGAGCTCTTCCTCACCGGCTATTTCCCCGAGGACCTGCTGTTCAAGCGCCGCTTCGTCGCCGACGCCATGGCAGCGGCGCGCGAACTGGCTGCAGCGACCAAGGGGACCAATGTCAGCGTGCTGCTACCCACCGTGTGGCAGGACGACCGTCAGCTCTACAATTCCGTCATCCTCTGCGAGGACGGCGAGGTCGTCGCCCGCCGCGACAAGCGCGAGCTGCCCAATGACGACGTCTTTTACGAAAAGCGTTACTTCACTACCGGTCCGCTGGCCGAACCCCTCACCATAAAGGGTGTCTCCATTGGCGTGCCGATCTGCGAGGACATTTGGCATCCGGACGTCTGCGCCCATCTCGTCGACCAGGGCGCGCGCATACTTCTTTGTCCCAACGGGTCGCCCTACTGGCGCAACAAGGATGCCACCCGCAAGAAGCTGGTGAAGGCCCGGGTCCGCGAGGACAACGTGCCGATGCTCTACCTCAACCAGGTCGGCGGCCAGGACGAGCTCGTC
The DNA here is from genome assembly GCA_036568845.1 of Devosia sp. Classification (GTDB taxonomy): domain Bacteria; phylum Pseudomonadota; class Alphaproteobacteria; order Rhizobiales; family Devosiaceae; genus Devosia_A. The sequence continues at coordinate 1,323 of DATCRS010000296.1, forward strand.
TATGACGGCGCCTCCTTCGCTATCGAGCCGGGCGGCACCATGGTGCTGCAGGGCAAGAGCTTCGAGCCCGAGCTCATGGTTTCCGACTGGGTGCACACCGACAATGGCTGGCGCTGCGCCACCCCCAAGGTCACCGATCTCACCTCTTCGGACGAGACCCCATGGCGGGCCTGCGTGCTGGGCCTGCGCGACTATGTGCGCAAGAACGGCTTCAAGTCGGTGGTGCTCGGCCTCTCTGGCGGCATCGACAGCGCAGTTGTCGCCGCCATGGCCGTCGATGCCATCGGCGCCGAGAACGTCCACTGCCTGATGCTGCCCTATGTCTACACGTCCGAAGAAAGCCTCCGCGACGCCCGCGAATGCGCCGAGCGCCTCGCTGTGCGCTACGACGTCGTCCCTATCGGCCGCCCCGTCGACGCCGCCCTCGCTGAGCTGGCGCCGGTCTTTGGCAACAAGCCGGTGGATGTGACCGAGGAGAACATCCAGTCGCGCATGCGCGGCGTCTACCTGATGGCCGTCTCGAACAAGCATGGTTCGCTGCTGCTCACCACCGGCAACAAGTCGGAAATGGCCGTGGGCTACGCCACGATTTACGGCGACATGAACGGCGGCTTCAACCCGATCAAGGACCTCCTCAAGATGCGGGTCTACGAACTCGCCGCCTGGCGCAACAACCACATGCCGGGCGACTGCCTCGGACCTGAGGGGCAGGTGATCCCGCAGTCGATCATCGACAAGGCGCCTAGCGCCGAGCTGCGGCCCAACCAGACCGACCAGGATTCTTTGCCTCCCTATCCAATCCTCGACGAGATCCTGCAGGGCCTCATCGAAGATGAGCTCTCCGTCAACGAGATCGTCTCTCGGGGCGAAGGCCGCTTCGACCTCGACCTCGTCAAGCGCATCGAGCGCCTGCTCTACATCGCCGAATACAAGCGGCGGCAGTCCGCGCCGGGCGTCAAAACCACCAAAAAGGCGCTGGGCATGGGCCGTAGGTACCCCATCACCAATGGCTACCGCGATCCCGGCACGGCGTTCGAAACGATCCCGGGGCTCGAGCACAAGGGCGTCGAATGACCGTCGTCCGCTACGCGCCGTCGCCGACTGGACGGCTGCACCTGGGCAATGCCCGTCCCGCGCTGCTCAACTGGCTCTTCGCCCAGGCGCGCTCAGGCGACTACATCCTGCGCCTCGATGATACCGACACGGCGCGGTCCACCGAGGAGTTCGCTCGTGGCATCGAGGAAGACCTCGCCTGGCTCGGCATCCGGCCCACGATCAAGGTCCGGCAGTCCGACCGCACGGCGCTCTACGATGCGGCCCGCGACCGGCTGATCGCTGCGGGCCGGCTCTACCCGGCCTACGAGACCGAGGACGAGCTCGATCGCAAGCGCGTCCGCGCCCGCGCGCTCGGCAAGCCGCCGATCTATGACCGCTCGGCTCTGAACCTCACCGCCGAGCAGAAGGCGGCCTACGAGGCCGAAGGCCGCAAGCCCCACTGGCGTTTCAGGCTCGACGGGCGGCCGGTGCAGTTCGACGACATGATCAAGGGGTCGCAGACGGTCAACACCGCCT
>DATCRS010000297.1:0-3122 GCA_036568845.1 Devosia sp.
GCCGCGAAGCCGCCGTTGAAAGCATCGCCGGCACCGGCCGTCTCGACCACCGCCCCGGCGCGGAACGCCGGAATGTGGAGTGAGGTAGAACGACTGTGCAGCAGCGCGCCGTTCTCGCCCAGGGTGATAAGCGCCACGCCGACTCCCTTGCTGAGGAAGACCTCGGCCGCTTGGCGGGCCTCATCGAGCGAACGGACATCGACACCGGTCAGCAACGAGGCCTCGCTCTCGTTGGGCGTGACGTAGTCGCAAAGCGGGTAGATCGCGTCGGGCACCGGCTCGGCCGGCGCCGGGTTGAAGATGGTGGTGACTCCGGCGGCCCTCGCGATCTCGAGCCCCCGCATCGCCGCCTCCACCGGCTGCTCGAGCTGGGTGACGAACACCGCCGCCGCCCGGATCGCATCGGCAGCCACCGACACGTCCTCGGGCGAGATTGATGCCGCGGCGCCGGGAACGACGATGATGGCGTTCTCGCCGGTCTTCTCGTTTACATAGATGAAGGCCGCGCCGGTGGAGAGCGTCTCCTGCTGCTCGGCCCGTGGCGTGATTCCCTCACGCACCCAGGTCGCCATGGCGACATCGCCGAAATCGTCCCTGCCGAGCTTGGAAATGATGGTGACCGCGGCGCCGGCGCGCGACGCAGCAACGGCCTGGTTCGAGCCCTTCCCTCCCGGGCCCATCTTGAAACCGGACCCGGTGATGGTCTCGCCAATCCCCGGCATGCGGCCCGCCCGGAAGGCGAGATCGGCAACGAAAATACCAAGGATCGCAACACCCTGCCGCATCAAGTCCGGCCTCCCCACCGCCCCCCTCTGCTCCGGCAGGTTCTATCACCCGCTCCTAACGAAGCGGAAGGGCCCGCGCGGTGAGTCCGGTTCGGCTAGACTTCGCCCCAGATGGCTTCGGCAGTGCGCACCACGAGATCGAGCTTCCGCTTCTGGTCGTCCTCGGTGATGGCGTTGCCTTCCTCGGTGGACGCGAAGCCGCATTGCGGCGCGATCCCGAGTTGGTCGATGTCAGCGAACTTCGATGCCGCCTCGAACTTGCGCTTGAGGTCGTCCATGTCCTCGAGCTCGGCGGTCTTGGTGGTGATGAAGCCGGCCATGACGCGCTTCTTGCCCTTCGGCAAGCGCTTCAGCGGCTCGAGGCCGCCGGCGCGGTCGGTGTCGTATTCCATGAAATAGATGTCGACGCCGGTCTGGTTGAAGATGGCATCGGCAGCCGGGTCGTATCCACCCTCGGCGACCCAGGTCGACTTGAAGTTGCCCCGGCACATATGCATGCCGATGATCATGTCGTCCGGACGGTCTGCGATGGCGTCGTGCATCATTTTCGCGTAGCGGCCGATCAGCCAATCGGGATCCTCGCCGCGCGCTTTGCGGTCGGCGCGGATCTTGGGGTCGCAGAGATAGGCGAAGAAGATGTCGTCGAGCTGCAGGTAGCGGCAGCCTGCGGCGTAGAAAGCTTGCACGGCCTTCTTGTAGGTCTGGGTGATGGCATCGAAATAGGCTTCGGCATCGTGCTTGTATTCGCCGACGTGGATGTCGTCTTCGGCAATGCGGAAGTGAATGGCGCTGGGCCCCGGTATCGAGATCTTCGGGGTCACCGTGGTGTGGGCCTTCACGAACTTGAAATGCTCGAGCATCGGGTGATCGGCAGGGAAGTCGAGGCGCCCGTTGATCACCGGAACATCGGCCTTGGTGGTGGTGCCGTGGAACTGGATGCCGCCACCCTCGCGCTGCTCGATGTCGAGGCCGTCGAGCATGCCCATGAAATCGAAATGCCACCAGGCGCGGCGGAACTCGCCGTCGGTGACGGCCTTGAGGCCCACCGCCTCCTGCATCTTGATGACATCAATGATTGCCTTGTCTTCGATGGCGCGCAGCTCATCCGCGGACATCGTGTGATTGTCGAGTTGCGCCCTGCGGGCAGCCTTGACGGCGGCAGGCCGCAAAAAGCTGCCGACGACGTCGGCGCGGAAGGGGGGCTTCTTGGTGTCGGCGGCGGCCATTCCAGTCTCCTCTCGATTTTGGCTGCCATGTGAGCCTGCAACGCCAGGCGAGGCAAGCATAGGCTTGCAAATTGTATACATCTGGTCTTTTATCTCGCGACGATGATCGATTTCTGGGAGGAGCGCGGTCATGACGCATCAAACGTTTCCGATGAATGCCTGGTATGCTGCGGCCTGGGACACCGAGCTCAAGCGCGCACTGCTGCCACGCACCATCTGCGGAAAGCCAGTTGTTCTCTATAGAAAACAGGACGGAACTGCGGTCGCCCTGGCCGATGCGTGTTGGCACCGCCTGCTGCCCCTGTCGATGGGCGAACTCCACGGCGACAATGTCATCTGCGGCTATCACGGCCTCGAATTCGACGATGCCGGCCGATGTGTATACATGCCGTCGCAGGAGACCATAAACCCATCGGCATGCGTTAAATCCTACCCGCTGGTCGAGCGGCACCGCTTCGTCTGGTTGTGGATGGGCGACCCGGTTCTGGCCGATCCCGCCAAAATCCCTGACCTGCACTGGAACGACCATCCGGATTGGGCCGCCGACGGCAAGCTGATCCACGCCAAGTGCGACTACCGGCTGGTCATCGACAACCTGATGGATTTGACGCACGAGACCTATGTGCACGGCTCCTCGATCGGCAACCGAGCCGTCGCCGAGGCGCCGTTTACCGCCACCCATTCCGACCGCACGGCGACGATCACGCGCTGGATGAAGGACATCGATGCCCCGCCCTTCTGGCGCGGACAGCTCGGCAAACGCGGCAATGTCGATCGCTGGCAGATCATCAACTTCGAGGCCCCCGCCACCATCGCCATCGATGTGGGCGTGGCGCCTACCGGAACTGGGGCGCCCGAGGGCGACCGCAGCCAGGGCGTCAACGGCTATGTGCTCAACACCATCACCCCCGAGACGGAAAAATCCTGTCACTATTTCTGGGCCTTCGCGCGCAACTACCGGCTCGGGGAGCAGCGGCTGACCAGCGAGCTGCGCGACGGCGTGGCGCGCATCTTTCATGAGGACGAGATCATTCTCGAGGCGCAGCAGAAGGCGATGGACGAGCATCCCGACCACGTCTTCTACAATCTCAATATCGACGCCGGCGCGATG
>DATCRS010000298.1:0-3534 GCA_036568845.1 Devosia sp.
GGTGAGGGTCTCGTCCGGGAGGTCGCGGATGTGGTGCTGGGCGGCGTCAGTGGGGACCACGTCCGGCTGGCCCGAATCGTAGATCTCGAACTGCGTCGAGACCGTCAGCGCACCGGCCGGGGCGGTGATGCGGGTCGCGACATTGCCGAAGCTGTCGGTGTAGTCCCAGGCCTCGACATGCGGCGAGAACTCCAGCACCTGCGGGGTGAGTAGATCGGCGCGGCGCGAGGGGTGGATGTTGAGGTTGAGCAGCATCGGGGTAGGCTGCGGACACTCGTAGCGCAGGGTGAACCCGGCCTTGATTTGCATCGGTCAGGCTCTTTCGATTTCTGGAAACGAAGCGTCGGCGGCAGTCGCGGTGGTGACGTTGACCTGGACGGTCATGCCCAGCGGCGCATCCTTGGGACCCGCATAGGTACCGGAAAGCGGCAGCGCCTGGCGCGGGTCGCGGGCGACGCCGACGCGGATCAGGTCGCGGTTGCCGACGATGCCGTTGGTGGGATCGAACTCGACCCAGCCGGCGCCGGGCAGATAGACCTGGCACCAGGCATGGGTGGACCCGCCGCCGCGGTTGATCGAGCCGTCGCGGCTCGGGACATAGATGTAGCCGGTGACGAAGCGGGCGGCGAGGTCGAGGGCGCGGCAGCCCTCCATCATCAGCAGGGCGAAATCGCGGCAGGTGCCGGTACGGGTGGCGAGGGTCAGTTGCGGCGGCTGCGTGCCGGGGCTGGTGCGCCGGCTATAGGTGAAGCCCTCCCGGATGGCCATGGTCATGGTGGCGAGCAAGTGCCCGGTATCGGTGGTGCCGGCAGGCTTGACGAACTGGCGAGCCCATTTTTCCACCTCGCCGTTCTCATCGGGGAAGTGCCGGCGCATAGAGGGGAGGAGATCGGGTAGGTCGACTTCATCATAGGGGACAGGCCAGGTCTTGGCCTTTCGGCGGGTCGAGAAAGCCGGACCGGCGAATGGCGTATGGTCGAGGACGATGTTGGTTTCGAAGCGGAGCTCCTCGGCCTTTGAGTCAAAGTCGACGAGGGCGACGCAGTTGCCGAAGACGTCGTGGATCCAGCGCAGGCTCGCCGGCTCGGGCGAGACCTCGATCTCTGCGCTGAGGAGGCGCTGGTCGTAGCTGTCGCGCGGGCGGAACAGCACGCGATGCTGGCCGAAGCCGACCGGACGCCGATAGGCGTAGCTGGTGATGTGCCGCACGCGGAGCATGGTCATGGGCGCCTAACGCGTGGCCCACGCAAAAGTGCCCGTGGAACCCACAGGCCGCATCGCCATTGAGGGGCATCCACCACCGACCGGGGCAGAAGATGCGCTTCAAGCTGGGCTCAGAGCTCGACTACACGATCGTCCAACCGACGACGATGATCCTCAATATCGAACCGATGCGCGAGGGCCGGCAGCGCGTGATCAGCGAGGGAATGCTACTCACGCCTGATGTGGCGAGCGAGGTGCATGAGGCCGAAGAGACCGGCAACCGCTATCGCCGGCTGCTGCTCGAACCGGGCGAGGTGAAGGTTCGCTACGAGGCGGAGGTGGAAACCACCCCGGTCGCGGAGGACCCGGACGAGGTGCCTGAGGTGCCGGTGAGCCAGCTGCCGCTCGCCGTACTGCCGTACCTCTATCCCAGCCGCTATTGCGAGAGCGACAAGCTTGGGCGCTTCGCCTGGCGCGAGTTCGGCACCATCGCAACCGGGCACGAAAAGGTGACCGCGATCTGCAACTGGGTGCATGACTATGTCGACTACTGCGCCGGGGTCAGCCACTCGGCGACCTCGGCGCACGACACTTTCACCGAGCGAGCCGGCGTCTGCCGCGACTTCGCGCATCTGTCGATCGCCTTCTGCCGGGCCCTGGGCATCCCGACGCGCTTCGTTTCGGCCTATGGCTGGCAGCTGGAGCCGCAGGACTTTCACGCCGTGTTCGAGGCCTATCTGGGCGACCGCTGGTACCTTTTCGACGCGACGCGGCTGGTGCCGGTGGACGGCATCGTCCGCATCGGCATCGGCCGCGATGCGGCAGACACCTCATTTGCCACCTTTTACGGCGTGGTGCAGGACCGGCCGAAACGGGTTTGGATCGAGCCGGTCGAGGGGGCTGACGAGTCGACGGAGTGGACTACCGAGGCCGTGAGCGTGGCGGCGGTCTAGCAGGTCGTGCGCAGCGGCAGGGTGAAGAGGGCCGAGCCGCATTGCTCGACGATGCGCGCTGTGGCCTCGGGAAGGCAGAGGCCGTCGCCGGATTCACAGTTGACGAGCACATTGCCGGGCGCCACGTCGCCGCCGGCCCTGGAGATGCGTTCGGCGGAGGCCGAAACGGCGGCGAAGGGCAGCAGCTGGCGGCACTGCGCTGCGGGGAGCTTTTCCGGCGCAGCGGTGACGGTGGCGAGGAGGTCTGCAGCCTCGGGGCTGCTGGCGAAGACATTGTAGTCCGGCAGCCAATCGGCGGTGTTTTCGACGATCAGCTGGTCGGCCTCGTCCGGAGTGGCCGCCGACCGTTCGGCGCCGGCGATGATCTCGCGCACGCGGTCGAGACGGCAGGCGGCGTCCTTGGCCATGTCGGAGAGCGATGCGTCGGCGAGCGCCATGCCAGTACCAAGCAAGAGGAGGCCGAGCGAGGCGGCCGAACGGAGCAGGTCCATAGAATCCTCCCAATTTCGCGCTTTCGCGCCAGCCGCAAAGCGAATCTAGCGTGTTTGCGGCTGCTTCGCTAGGTTCCGGGCCCCAGCAGACGGAGCGGCGTGTTGAGTGTTGTTGTGAAGGGGCAAAAGCCCCTGCCCCGCGGATCGAGCGTGGCGGTGATCGGTGCGGGGATCATCGGGACCAGCGCAGCCTATGTGCTGGCCGAGCGCGGCTACAAGGTGACGCTCTACGACCGGGCGCAGCCGGGCACCACCGGGCCATCGCGCGGCAATGCGGGGCATGTGGTTGGCTCGGGCATCTTCCCGCTCGCCGAACCGGGTGCGGCTTGGTCAGGCCTCAAGATGCTGCTCGACCCGAATGCGCCTCTCAAGATCCCGCCGGCCTACTATGCCGCCATCGCTCCGTGGCTGTGGCGGTTCTGGCAATCGAGCCGCGGCGCAGCCTACCAGCGCGGCGTGGCGGCACTGACGGCGTTGAGCCTGGGTGCGGTCGATGAAGCCGAGGCGCTGTGGACGCGGGCCGGTATCGGCAATGTGCTCAGGCGGCACCCGGCGCTCTATCTCTACGAGAGCGAGCAGAGCTACCGGTCGGCGCTGCCGCACTGGGACAAGCGGGTGGAGGCGGGGCTCAAATCCACCCATGTCGACGAGCGCGATATACGCGAGTTGGAGCCGCATCTGGCGCCGATCTTTCCGCGTGGGGTGCTGAGCCACGAATGGGGCATCGTCACCGATCCGCTCGATGTGGTGACGGGACTGTTCCATGCCGGTCAGGCGCGCGGCGTGATGCATGAGCGCGCCAGGGTGGACGCCATTGCGCCACAGGGGGACCTCGTCACCGTCACCGCCAATGGCGGGCCGCGCACTTATGATGGGGTCCTGGTGAC
>DATCRS010000299.1:0-4054 GCA_036568845.1 Devosia sp.
CAGCGGCGGATTCAATGGCGCGAGCCTGCTTCCGGCTTCAGGCAATGGAAATATCAATGGTGGGGGCGAAAATCCGGCTCCAAGTTCTGCGGAATCCCCGGAGCGCGGAAATTCGTTGCCGGCTTCTGTAAACAACTCGACGCTGGCAGATCCGCCGCAGCCGTCTGGTCAAGGCGTGAAAAACGATAGTCCTTCGCCTAGTGAAACAAGTCCGATCGTTCAGTCTTTTGTGCCGACCGCCGAGGCCCCTGGCGGCTTAATTGTTATCACAGGCGCCAAATTCGATTCGACCGCCATCATCAGTTTCGGCGGAGTGAGGGCCACTCGGATCAGCGTGGACTCGGCCACGCAAATCTCGGTGACGGTGCCGGCGCTGGCTGTCAGCGGGCCGATCGCCGTGGAGACGGCCGGCGGCACTGGCAAATCCGCGGCGCCGTTCGCCGTGCTGTCGGCGCCAGCACCGGCCTCCGGCTATCGGCTCGCCTGGCACGATGAGTTCGATGGAACGAGCCTGAACCTTCGCAATTGGAGGGCTCATACCGCTACGAGATACGAGGCGGTGCAAACGGCCGATGCGGTCGATGTCTCCAACAGCATCCTGACCATCACAACCTATACCGACCCGTCTACAGGCAAGCACCACACCGGCTTTCTCGACACGAATATCGGCTCGGGCTACAAGTTCACCTTCGGATATATCGAGGCCCGCCTCCGGTTCGTCGGCCGATCCGGGCAGTGGTCCGAGTTCTGGTTGCAATCCAACAGGAACAAGGCGTACACACCTCCCAATCCCGCTGCCGGTGCAGAGATCGACATCATTGAGCACCGCGCGTTCGACGACAAGCAGTCGGACGTCCGTAATCTCCACTCGAGCGCGGTGCACTGGAATGGCTATCGCGCGGACAGGCTGTTCCTCGAGAGCGGGGTGAGGCCACTGCCGGCAGAAGAGTCGTTCTCCGAATGGCACACGGCCGGCCTGCTCTGGACCCCGGACAGGTATCGGTTCTTTCTCGACGGAGTCCAGTTCTGGGAAGCCACGGACGGTATTTCCCAGAGCGAGGAATTCATCCGGCTCACCACTGAAGTCAAGGACAAGAGCCGAGCGGGCGAAATTCCTGCAGGCGGCTACGGCCCGCGCGGCGCGGACACGAATGCCGTCACCCAGGTCGACTGGGTCCGCGTCTGGCAACTGCCACCGACCACCTGAACAGATCACGATGACGAACGGCATGTGCGGTTGGCGAGAGGCGGAAATGTTGCGCACCGGCAGGCCGTGCCCGGTCGGGACAGGACGCAATTGCAAACTCTTGAAGGCTTGCGTGCAGCCCGATGGAATAGATTTCAGAGGGCCAATTGATTCAAATGAAGCGTTGAATTGTTATCTTTTGGGGCGACCTGAGGCGAATCTAGAATTCGAATGGAAATTCACACAAGGAGGAAGAATTTCCATGAAATCAGGTCGCCCGATGGGGCAGGAAATAGAAGCGGAAAAATCGCGCAGGCAATTTCTGCAGGCCGGAGCAATGAGTGCAACGGCGCTGTTCGGGACATCGATCGTTGCCGGTTGTGGAGGAGGCGGCTCCGGCGGCAATGCGAGCAGCATGAGCTTCCTGCCTCCTGCGGCAAATCCCGTGGCAGAAAATTCACCGCTCCCCGCGCCGGTCGCGGTGCCCAACCCTGCAGGGGCACCGCCTGAAGAGGCGCCGACGCCGGCCCTGAGAAAAAATCCCGCCATCCATTCTTTTTCTCCGACGCTGGCAATACGTGGAAACGTAATTGTCATCACGGGTGCCGAATTCGATGGGAGCTCATCGGTCAGCTTCGGCGAAGTGGAGGCGACGGAGTTCAGTGTCGACTCTGCGAGCCAGATCTCGGCGACCGTACCGAAGTCGGCAAAAACCGGCCAGATTTCTGTTCGCACTGCCGCAGGCACGGCCCGATCCGCCACGCAGCTGGTCGTGTCGCATGCGCCCGGGTCGGCCAAGGGCTACAAGCTCGCGTGGCACGACGAGTTCGAAGGCAAGGCGGTGGACAGGTCGAAATGGAGCCTTGGTACAAGCACGCGCGACGATGCGGTCCAGACGGCCGACGCGGTGACGGTCGAGAACAGCGTGCTGAAGATCTCGACCTACACGGATCGGTCGACCGGCAAGCACCACACGGGATGGCTGATCACGAGGGGGCTCTACGAGCTTCGCTTCGGATATATCGAGGCCAGCGTCCGTTTCGCGTCGAGGCCGGGGCAGTGGGGCGCGTTCTGGCTGATGTCCCAGGCCAACAAGTCGGCCGAAACGCCCGATCCGGCTGCCGGCGTGGAGGTCGACATCATCGAGCATCGGGCGGTTTCGACCGGCAACAAGAAGGACGTCAGCAACGAGTTTTCGAGCGCGGTGCATTGGAACGGCTATGAGAAGGGTAAGACGATGAGCCGTGGCAGCGGTCAGCAGCAGCTGCCTGAAAAACAATCCTTTTCCAGTTGGCACACGGTCGGAGTGCTCTGGACACCTGAGGGATACGAGTTCTACCTCGACGGGGCGGAAAAGCCTTACGCGACCATCAAAGAGGGCATCTCCCTGAGTCCCGAATACATCAAGCTCACCTGCGAGATCAAGGCCGACAGCTGGGCGGGCCTGATCCCGTCCAGCGGCTACGGGCCGCCGGGCGACAGCGCCAATGCGACCATGGAAGTCGACTGGGTTCGCGTGTGGCAACCGTAGCGCCTTGATTGAAAGAAGACAGCTCAGATGACGCGCGCCGCCAGACGCCTCGAACACGCCGGACAGCCTGACCTGTTCGGCGAAGCGCCTGCGGCCGCGATCGAAGGGCTGCGCTATGAGAACGGGTTCCTCTCGCGCGAGGAGGAAGCCGGCCTGCTGGCCATCGTGCAGGCCCTCCCGCTCAAGGAGATGCGCTACAAGGAATACACCGCTCGCCGCAGGGGCACGAGCTTCGGCGGCAGCTACGACTTCGACGCCAACCGGCTGAAGCCCGGTGCGCCGCTGCCCCCGGAACTGCATCCGCTTCGCGACAAGGCGGCGGCCTGGGCCGGCATCGCGCCCGAAGAACTCACGCACATGCTGATCGCCGAGTACCGGCCGGGCACGCCGCTGGGCTGGCATCGCGACGTGCCTGATTTCGAGGACATCGTCGGCGTGTCGCTGCACAACGATGCCGTCATGCAGTTCAGGCCCTACGTGCCTGGCGCGTCTTCTTCGGGGCCGCCAACGCTCGAGTTTCTGGTGGAGCCGCGCTCCATCTATCTATTGCGCGGACCCGCGCGGTGGGCCTGGCAGCACGCGATCGCGCCCACCGAGGCGCTGCGCTACTCCATCACCCTGCGAACGCGGGCTCGACGCGAACGCACTTCTTCTCTTTCTGTTCGTCCTTCTTCCGCCGGGGAGCGAAGAGAGACGCCGCCGCCGAAAGGTCGCTGATCCAGGCGTTCCAGGCCGCTTCGCGCTGGGCCGGATCGCCGCGCAGCAGCGCCGACGGATGCAGCGTGACAAGCACTCGCCGTCCCGCCGCATCTTCCTGCCACTGGCCGCGCAGCTTCGTCACGGCCACGGGGCGTCCGAGCAGCGAGCGGGCGGCAGTTGCGCCCAGCGCGACGATGGCGCGCGGCCGTACCAGCTGAAGCTCGCTCTCCAGCCAGTGATGGCAGGCCTCGGCTTCTCGTTGACCCGGGGTCTTGTGCATGCGACGCCTGCCGCGCCATTCGTACTTGAAGTGCTTGACCGCGTTGGTCACGTACAGCTTCTCGCGCGACCAGCCGAGTTGCGCCACGGCCCGGTCGAAGAGCTTGCCGGCCGGCCCCACGAAGGGGCGGCCGGCGAGGTCTTCCTTGTCGCCGGGCTGTTCGCCCACGAACATCAGTACCGGGCGCACAGGGCCCTCGCCGAACACGGACTGCGTCGCGTACTGCCCGATCGGGCACTCGCGACAGGCGTCGGTCGCCTCGTCGAGCGCCCGCAGCGCAGCCTGCGCCTCGCGAACGGTGATGCGCCGGCCGTTCAGGCCGCTGCCGCCATGGTCCGGCATTCTTCCTCGCACCGCC
>DATCRS010000300.1:0-2451 GCA_036568845.1 Devosia sp.
CCACGATGCCGAGGACGAGCAGGCCGATCCAGCCGCGATTGTCCGGCTGCTCGCGGCGCGACATGGCGCGTTTGAGATAGATCTGCCCGACCACGAGCGCCAACTGCGAGAAGATGAGCAGCGCCCAGGCGGTGAGGCTCATACTTTTTCCTCCGCCTTCGCGACCGACTGCGCCAGCAGCAGGATGCCCGCGATGATGACGCAAATGCCGCTCCCGCGCAGCAGGCTGATGTGCTCGCCGAGAAAAAGCCACGAACCAATCGGAACAAAAACATGAACCCCATTCGTCAGCGCGAACGCAATGCCGAGCGGCAGGAAACGCAGCGCGTAAAGCCAGCCGCCGAAGCTCGCCACGAAGGCGAGGATGCCCAGCCATGTCATGCCGTTGCCGAGCTCCCTCAGCCCGAGCCACGTCAACGCCGAGTGATCGCCCGCGTCATGGTCCGCGCCGACCTTGAGAAGGATCTGCGCCGCCGCCGTCAGCAGCACGGTGCAGAAGATCTGAAAATACGGATTCCAGAAGATCCCCGGCGCCGGCTTCGGCAACGGCGCGTGAAGTTGGTCGTGCATGGCAAAGAGAGTCGTCAGTTTCCCAGAGGTAGAATGGAGATACGATGCCGATCACTATAGATGGTGACGATTCCCCCATTGGCAATTTCCTCTTTTGCATCGTGCAGGGCTTGGAGCACCACAGGCGTCAGAACAGCCGGATCGACATCGTTTGTCCGTATCTGGATGACACTCGGGCTCTTCGCCCGGCTCGCATGCAGCAACATTCCAAAATCCAGGTCATGGGTGAAAATAATGAACTCGTTCTCGGAGGCCCATTTCATCAGGTCCTCATCCGAGGCGGAGGGAGAACCAATTTCCGACCAGTGCTTCGCCTCGTGACCAGCTTCCTTGAAGAACCTCGGCCACTCGGTCGACAGGTTCATGTCGACGAGAATCTTCACGCCGCCGAGAGCGGGATTTCCCGTTCCTGGGTGCGCCACGCGGCATACTGCAAGGCAGCGCGGATGTCAGGTTCTTCAAGATAGGGGTAGAGCTTGAGAATCTCTTCCGAGGAATGACCGGCCGCCAGCATGCCAATGATCATGCCGACCGTCACGCGCATGCCGCGGATACACGGCTTCCCTCCCATGACAGCAGGGTCCACCGTGATCCGATCAAAACCCGGAAGCTCCATGGAAAAAGTGTACCGCCCCAGCGTGAAAAGTCGAGGCAGCCTCCCTCAGGCTTTCTGCGCGATGGGCGCGTTCTGGGCCTCAAGTTCCTTGGCGATCTTGATGGCGCGCTCGGCCATGACGCTGCGGCTCTTCTCCGGCAGGTTGCGGTCGAGGAAGCCGAGGGCGTGCGGCGGCTTGATCACGCGCACGCCGGCCTTTTCCTGGTCGTCTTTGATCTGGCGATGGAACTCCTTCATCTTCGTCCAATGCATCTTCGGGCGGAAGTGATGCTCGGCGTGGTAGCCGTTGTTGAACCAAAGCCAGTTGTAGATCGGCTCGTAGCTGCTCACGCCCCACGCGATCGGCTGCTCGGTGTCGCCGCCGTAGTGCAGGTAATAGCCGTTGAGGTACGAGAGGCAGTGGCCGAGGTACCAGAACGGCACGAAGAAGAGCATGAACTTCCAGTTCACGAAAAACATGACGATATAGAGCGTCATGAAAGCGAAGATCTCGAATTTGCCCCAGCGCGCCTCGGACTCGCTGCGCACGCGCAGTTCCTTGATGATGGCGATGGGATCGTCGCGCATGAAGCTGAGGAAGGTATAGGCCCAGACGCTCTCGGCGTCGTCGTGGTCGTGGCTGTGGCGATAAATGGAGACCCAGTCGATGGTGTCGCCGTTGTCGTCCTTGCGGTCGCTGTTGCCGCGGTGATGGCGCGTGTGCACGGCGTCGTACGCGACCTGCGAGAAGCCGAGCGCGAGCGACTGCATGATGCTGAACGCGCGGTTGAGCGGCTCCCAACTGAAGAACGGATTGTGGACGAAATTGTGGCTCACGCTGTTGATGTTCCAGCCGATGCTGACCGAGAACGTGAAGCCCATGCAGATGAGCACCCACCACGGCGCGTGCCAGTGGGCGAACGCGAGGTAGAACAGCACCACGAAGGCCGCGTTGAGCACGCCGGCGATGGCGGGAAAAATGTCCCACGGCGAATAGGCGAAAAATCCAGTCTTTTGCTTTTTGTTCATGGCAGGAAATCCAAGCCGAAGACTATAGCCGATGTTGCCCGCGGATCAAAGGGCGAAAGCACACCACTTCTTGCAAGGAACTTACCCTTTTTTGTCCTCAAAGGCGGGCTGGGCCGCGCCCGTCAGAGCCGGCCACAGCTTTTCCAGCGTCGGAAGATTGCTCGAGAGCAGGTCCTGCCGGCCGGGCTCGTGCAGCGGCGGATGATCGAACCAGCCGGCGAGCTTCTGGAAACGCGTCGCATACGCGGGCCGCGACC
>DATCRS010000301.1:0-4353 GCA_036568845.1 Devosia sp.
GCGGCTCCATCAAGCGCTGGCTCGACCGCGTCCATCCCGAAGACCGCGACCGCTTCCGCACAGCCTTCGATACGCTCGTCGAACTTCGCCGCGGCAAGGTGTCGGCCGACATGCGTCTCATCGCCCACGACGGCAGTTTCCGCACCTTCCGCATGCGCGTAAAGCCGGTGCTCGGCGGCGATGGCCAGGTCAACCGCATCGTCGGCACGTTGCAGGACGTCAACGAAGAGCGCGCCAGCCGCGACCGCCTGCTGCACGACGCCGTGCACGACAGTCTCACCGGTCTGCCCAACAAGCAGCTCTTCCTCGACCGCTTGGAACGCTCGCTGGTCCGCGCGCGCATGCCCAACGGCATCAAGCCGGCCGTGTTCCTCGTCGATATCGACCGCTTCATGGAGCTCGAAGAGCGCGTCGGCCATTCCGCCGCCGACTCGGTGCTCCTCGCCATCTCCCGCCGCATCGCCCGCATCATGCGGCCGCTGGACACCGTGGCCCGCCTGGGCGGAGACCAATTCGGCGTTATCCTCGCCTCCGAAGCCGCCGCCGGCAAGATCGCCGAAATCGCCGAGCAGGTGCGCAAGGCGCTGAAGTCGCCATTCAACTTCGGTGAGCGCGACCTCAGCCTCACCGCCTCGATCGGCGTCACCATCTACGACGGCAATCCCGTCGCTGCCGACGACGTGCTGCGCGACGCCGAGCTCGCCATGTACTACGCCAAGCGCCTTGGCGGCGACCGCATCGAAGCCTACCGCGCCTCCGCCCGCTCCATAGCCGCCTATTCCAAGGCCAGCGAGGAGGATCTCGATCGCGGCCTGCGCCATGGCGAGTTGCAGGTGCAGTTCCAGCCCATCATGGACATCCATTCGGGCGTCATCGCCGGCTGCGAGGCCCTGATGCGTTGGAACCATCCGCAGCGCGGCGTCGTGCCGCCCGAAGAGTTCGTGCCGCTGGCCGAGCGCACCGGCCTGATCGAGCGCCTTGGCCGCCTCGCCTTCGAACAGGCCGCCGGGCAGGCGCGGGAGTGGATGAATACCCTGCCGCTGCCCGAGGACTTCTTCGTCTCGGTGAACCTCTCGCCCAGCCAGCTCGCCACCGAGACGCTGCTCAACGACATGCGCGCGCTCGTCAACGAGCACCGCGCGGTCGCGGGACACCTGAAGCTCGAGATCACCGAGAGCCAGGTGATGACCAACCCCGAGCACTCCGCCTACATGCTCGAGGCGCTCAAGGCCCTTGGTCTGCGGCTGGCGCTCGATGACTTCGGTACCGGCCACTCTTCGCTGAGCTATCTGCACCGCTTCCCGATCGATACGATCAAGATTCCGGCACCCTTCGTGCAACTGAGCGACGACAGCGGCATTGCCCACACCCAGGTGCCGATCATCCGCGCCGTCGTGTCGCTGGCAACCGAGCTCGACCTAGCAGTGATTGCCGAGGGCGTAGAAACGCTCGAGGAAATCGAGCGCCTGCAGCAGCTTAACTGCCACTACGCCCAGGGCTACGCCTTCGGTGCAGCCATGAGCGGCGCCGAGCTCGGCAAACGCCTTGCCGCGCAGTTCGGCCGCTAGAGCGCGGACGCTATATCCGTGTGAGCGAAGTCGTTGCCCTTGTAGAGAAGGGGAACGTCGAGCGATTTCGCCAGGGCATAGGCAAAGCAATCGCCGAAGTTGAGCTGGGCGGGATGGCCAGTGCCTTTGCCGTACAGTTTAAACGCCAGGCGAGCCAGTTGGGCGTGTTCCAGGGTCACGGGCAGCAAGGTCATTTCGGCGTCCGCGATGAACTCGTCGAGCCAAGCTTCCGTAACCTCAGGTGGTCCCAGCTGCTTGCCGAAGATCACCATCGACGACTCGACCACATTGGCCACCGAGATCAACCGGTCCGTCTCGCCAAAGAGTCGTTCCGCGAACGCCGAGGCGTCTGGCTCCCCGAGAAAGGTCGCAACGATTGCCGAGCTGTCGACGACGATCAACGAGGCACGCCGTTTTCATCGTAGCCAAGTATTTCGTCTTCCGTGAGCCCAGATTTTGGAAGCGCCGCGTAGCGGTCACCGTACGACAACAGTCGTTTGACGTAGGCATCCTTGTCCTTGAGCTTCCGCGCGAACGCGGCCTCTCTGCGCAGCGCGCGAAGAACCGCGTCGGTCATGCTCTCGCCCTCCAGCCGAGCAATCTCAGCGGCCAGTTCATAGGCCTCTGCATTTTTGATGTTGAGCTGCTTGACTTCGTTCATGGTAGAAACTCCGTCGAGTTTTCTACCATAACGCACAAGGGCGCGCTACGCGTTCCCCGCCATCGCGCTCAGCGTTGCCCTCGTGATGCCGAGCTGCCCCAGCGCGGCCTCGTACCGCGTCTCGATCGGCGCTTCGAACAGCAGGTGCCGGGAGTAGGGCACTGTGAGCCAGCCGTTGTGCTTGATCTCTTCCTCGAGTTGGCCCGGGCTCCAGCCGCAATAGCCTAGGGCAAACAGCGCGTCGGTCGGCGCGTTGTGGAAGGCCATGGCCTTGAGCACATCGAGCGTGGCGGTAAGGCACACCTCGTCGGAAACCGTGTAACTGTTGTCCTCGCGGAAATAGTCCGGTGAATGCAAGACGAAGCCGCGGCCGCGCTGCACGGGGCCACCACGCAGCACCTGTCGGCCCTTCACCTGCTCCGGCAGCCGGATGATGTCGTCCTTCTCGCCGATGCCCAGCTCTTCGAGGATGTCCGCGAAGCGCATGTCCTCGAGGCTCTGGTTGACGACGAGGCCCATCGCCCCTTCGTCGCCGTGGCCGACCAGATAGATCACCGTGTCCTTGAAGCGCTCGTCGCCCATTTCGGGCATGGCGACCAGGAACTGGCCCTTGAGCGTATCCATCGCACATCACTCCAACGCCCGCGCCGCAGAAAATGCGCGAGCATAGATACCGCTCCCATAGTCTAGACCTCTGGGGGGAGACTGCAAGTCACGTCCTCACGCGCCGCTGATCGAGGATTGTCTTTCCCCATTGGAATTGTTGGTCTATCGGGAAGCTCATGCGTTTACAGCTCTCGCTTTTCCTGTGCCTCTTGGTATCGCCCGCCTTCGCCGCTGCCTCCGACTGGCAGGAGCTGGCACCGGGGGCGAAGGCGAGACTGATTTCGGCCGATGAGGTCGCCGCCGACGGCTCCGTTCAGGTCGGCATCGAGATCGATATGCCGCCCGAACTGAATACCTATTGGCGCGTGCCGGGCGAGACCGGCATCCCCACCGTCTTCGATTTCCGGCAGTCCCGGGGCGTCGGCGGTTTTGAGGTGCTCTGGCCTTATCCCGAGATCGACCAGTCTACAGGGTACGTCGATTACGTCTATCGCGGCCCGACCGTCCTCCCGATCGAGCTCACCGCCACCGGGGACCCCATGGATCTCGACGTGACCGTGGTCATGGGCATCTGCTCGGACATCTGCGTGCCGGTCGAGGCGCGTTTCGTGCTCCCGGTTCGCCTGGACAAGGCGGATACCGGCCAGTCCCTCCGCTTGCGGCAGGCGCTAGCCGACGTGCCGATTCCCCCTGAAGCCGACGCTGCCATCGGGCCCGCGACGCTCACCGGTACCGGCCTCTCGCTGCCGATCGACAGCCCCGATGTCGATCTCGCCTCGCTGATCGTTGCCTCCGACGATCCGGCCATCCTCTTCGGCGCGCCGCAAAAAAGCCCCGATAACGGCGGAGTGATAGTGCCGGTGCTCATGGGCGGCGGACCATCGCTGGCAGGTCAGACGGTGGAAATCAGCTACATGACGCCAGAGGGGCCGTTCGTCGTCCACCGTGAGATCGTACCAGCCGGGTCGACGCCGGGCGCGTCCTGATCTAGTGTGCGACCGTCCCCGATTGGCGGCATTTGAGTTAACTTGTGGGGAAGGGCGGTTGTCGAGTGTCAGTGCGTAAGGGGGCAAGCTTGGCCGATCTCACTATTTCGCGTGTCGCGCGCTTCGCCGGAGCAGCAGCCGTCGCGGTGCTGCTCTCGGCCTGCTCGATGGGCAACATGTTCGCGCCGGCCAAGCCGAGCCAGACTGCCCAGCTGCAGAATACCAGTGCCAGCGCGGCCGAAATTTCCGCCGCCAGTACCAATGCGCTGCCGGCCATCGCCACCGAATGCCCCGAGATCAAGGTGCGCCCCGGCAGCGAGGCGCTCTACTATTACGGCAGCGGCAAGGTCGGCGATCCGCGCAGCCTCAACTACCAGGCGGTAATCGAGAAGCAGTCGCGCAACTGCGTCGTCTCCAACGGCCTCATCACCGTCAAGATGGGCGTCGTCGGCCGGCTGATGCTCGGGCCTGCCGGCAACCAGTCGCAGGTCGAGGTGCCGGTGCGCTTCGCCGTCGAGCGCGACGGTACCGC
>DATCRS010000302.1:0-2663 GCA_036568845.1 Devosia sp.
CCGCGCATCGCAGTCGGGCGACGGCGGCCCTTCGGCAGGCTCCGACTACGTCATCGCTGCCCTCAAGATCCCGGCCGGCGCCGAAATCATCTCCGCCGTCGCTGCCGACGGCCAGCTCACCGTCACCTACCGCGCCGGCCCCATGACCTCCGTCCGCATCTTCGACGGCAAGTCGGGTGAAATGGTGCGGGAGATTCCGGTGATGAGCGAGTAGGCGGCGGCCCCGATCTCTCTGTCGGCGATCCTCTCCCGCCTGCGGCGGGAGGACACCGGCCATGGGCCGGAGGAGGGGGGTGCCGCTCGCGCTTCCCCGGCAATGCTGTGTCCGCAGTTGCCAGCCCGCACCCTCCCACCGGCTGTCATCCTGGCCCTGAGCCGGGACCCATGGTTCCCCATGCTCGACCCCTCGGTCGTTACGCCGCCGCAGCTCGCGCTCCTACGCGAGAACCCACCTCTCCACTCTCTGCTTCCCGCTCGGTCACCTGACCTCGTCTCGGTTCGCCCCACCCACGCCCGCTAGCCACCAACTCAGGCCTGCACCCTCCCTGGCCCATACCCCTATCTGTCTCGCCTCCCGCTTTGCAAATCGGTCGCATGTGCAATAACTGGGTGAGACGGCGTCGGGAAGGGTGAGGTGCGAGGAGGAGGAAAGGCAAACGGACGGGCAGCGAAGGCGTGGCACCCAGGCAACCACCACGTGACAGACGTTCGTGGCCAACACGAGAGTCAAAGCGACGCTCAGGCACATCCAAGACCACACGCATTCGCGCTGTTTGTCTGTCAGACACCGGTCATCTGCGGTTCACCAATTCGCTTTTGCATTCAGACGTTTGTCAGAAATCTCAGGGAAGTTATCCCCGCAGGTTCGGGCTGAGGTAGATCCCCCCCATCGCCGCACCGAAAGCGAGATCATGACGAGTGATTGGTGCGGCGAGGCTGGGTGGTTCGGACGTCGGTCCGGATCAGGCCAAGCCGGGGAGGTCTGACGGGCCCAGGTAACCCGTCGCCTTAATTTGCTGCCGCGACAGAGCTTGTGTTCGGCTCTGTCATAGGGGGTTCGACTGGAGAAGCGCGAAGAGCGTGGTCTGGTCAGGACAAGGACCCTGCGGCGGTGGGGCATCCCGATTGAAACGCCCCGGACAGTCCCGGTGAACGCCCAAAATCCCGGTCACGACGGCGGAGCAGGGCTCCAGCCGGAGGCGCGTTTCAGGCTCCGGCACTCGAACCATCGACGGGCCATGCTCCGCCGTTGTTCGCGTTCTTTGACATCCCCGGAGGGTGCTGCCCGGCCGGTGCATCCCGTTTGCCCGAACCTCGTGGTTCGACGAGCTCACCATGAGGTTCTCGGGAATCCCGAGCCTCTCAGTAGCCTCATCCTGAGCGTGTCGAAGGACGAGGCGTGGCAGGAGCAGTTCAGGTCCTGCTCTGGATGTCCCTGAGCGCAGCCATCCGTTCCGAAACCGCGCCCGCATCGGCGTTGGCCGTCTGCTTGGCCTTGAGGGCCGACTGGACGGGGAATTCTTCGAGCTTCTTGCCGTCGTCGGCGAAGCGCTGGACGCGGTCGAAGAGGCTTTCCTCGCTGTCGACCGGGCCGTTGCCTTCGAGTGCATAGATCAGGCGGCTCACATCGGCGGCGATGTCGTTGAGCTTTTCGCGCATGTGCGACTGCTCGATGCGCTCGCTGTCCCAATCGGCCATCACGGTGCTCTCGACCGTCAGCACCTTGGTCTTGAGCTTTTCCATCTCTTCTTCGAGCGTCAGCTTCTCGGCCAGCAGCTGGTCGCGCTTTTCCTCCCCGCTCTCGACCACCTTGGTGGTCTCCTCGAGCAGCTGGCTGACCCGGCTCTCGGCGTCGGCAATGCGCGCTTCCGCTTCGAGCAGCTCGGACTTGGCCTGGTCCTCGGCATCCTCGCGCTGGGCGAGCGAGGCACGCAACTCGGCGGCCGCAGCCGTGGCGCTGGCCGTGCGCTGGTCGGAACTTTCGAGCTGGCTGATCAGCGTACGGTTCTGCGACTCGAGGAACCCGGCCCGCTTGCGCTCGGTGTCGAGTTTTTGCAGCAGCTCGTCGACATCCTTGTTGTAGTTGCCGGTCAGCGCCTTGCCGTCGACCTCGACCGGTTTGGGCGTCGAGCTGCGCAGGGCTTCGCGCGCCGCCTCGAGTTGGTTGACCTTGTCGGAATACTCGCGGTCGCGCATCCGCAGCTTCTGGCCCAGGTCGGCGCTTTCTTTTTCGAGCTCCAGCACGCGGCGGCGAAGTTCGCCTTCGCGCTCTTCGAGCTCGCGGACGACGGCGAGGTGGCTGTCGCGCTCGCTCTTCATGCCGCCCATTTCGCTGCGCTTGCGATTGATGTCGCGCACCTGATCGGAGAGGCGGCGGCGCAGCGCTTCGACATTCATCTCCAGCCGGCGGGTGGCGAGGGCAAATTCGGCGCGCAGCTGGTCCTTGTCGGCCCGGAACTCGGCCATGGTCATGGGGGTCGCGGCTTCGATGCGCTTTTTGGTGAGACGCACGGCACGGCGCCAGACGGCAGGCATGATCATCAATGCCAGCAGCCCGGCCGACAACAGGCCGAGCACGAAGTACATGATGTTCTCGACAACCATAACTCTACTCCGCCCCGCGCGGCTTCTCGGGCGCCCGTGCCTTTAAGCATGGCAGCAAC
>DATCRS010000303.1:0-2253 GCA_036568845.1 Devosia sp.
GGCTAGCGTTCGGGCCATGGCCACCGAAAAAGCCGAGACTGACCGCATTCCCGTAACTTTGGCGCTCTCGACCATCACCTATCTGGAAAAACTGGTGAGACAGGGCACCCACGGCACCAGCGTTCCCGGCGTCGCACGTACCTTGATCGAGGAAGGCATCCGTCTCGCCATCAAGGACGGGCTTTTGTCGATTCGCGACAACGGCAGAACGTGAGCGCGAGGAGCGTGAAAACAGACGGAGATCGAGCTCTGATGGCCAGATGTCGCAACCTGGGACCGTTACAAATGCCTGTGCTCTCTCCGACCTGGACGAACGAACGAATTGAACTGCTGAAGCAACACTTCGAGGCCGGCCTCTCCTGCCGCGAGATCGCCGCCGACATCGGCGTCAGCCGCAACGCTGTGATCGGCAAGCTGTCGCGGCTCAATCTGACGCGTGGCCGCTCGGTCGACGAGCGCAGGCTGCAGGACAGGGCTTCCGCCCCACGCGCGCCAAAAGCGGTGCCCCGGCTGCAATTTGAGATGCTCGCCACGATCTACGGCGAAGCGGACGCGACGACCCTGACCGGGCCGATCGACGACGCCAATCGTTGTTCACTGATGGAGCTCGACGAGGACAGCTGCCGCTGGCCGATCTCGACGCCAGGCGCGGAGGACTTCTGCTTCTGCGGCAATTCCGCCAACGACGGCCAGCCCTATTGCACCGGCCACAGCCGCCTCGCCTACCGGCCGAACTCCCGCGCGCGCGTCATGCGCTGATAACGCGCGCCGTGCACTCCTCCCACAACGAAAAACCTCCGGCAGGGCACTACCGGAGGTTTCTGGAGGCTTAGCGTGAAGCTAAGAGCCGTGACTTTCGAAATCGGCCAAGAACTATATAGCTGAGCAACTCAGGTAAGTAAATAAAATTGGTGGCGATCGAATCGCATAGCTCCTCTTCCGCGCTCGCGGATGCCATTTCTGAATTAACGAAAATAACCTCTTCAAGAAAAAGCCCCGGCGGTTTCCCGCCGGGGCCTACGATCGAATTGACGCGGTCGATGATCAGAAGTTGCGCTGAGCGCGCAGCATCATGGTGACCGAGTTCTGGTCCTTCAGCTCGTAGACAGCGGCCGGCTTGGCGGCGCTGGCAATCGCCGGAGCGTTGATGAAACCAGAGTACTTCTGGTCCAGACGCGACCAGCTCACGTCAGCCGTGAACGCCAGGTTCTTGACCGGAGTCCACACGGTGTTGACACCGACAACACCGAAGTTGAAGTCCGGGTTACAGGTCGCACCGGCCACGGCGAACGTGGCGAAGTTGGTGCAGATCAGACCCTTGCCGGTCGAGCCGTAGCTCGCCTGGGCATAGCCACCATAGATGGCGCTCGCCCAGTTCGGGCTCCAGTTGTGGGTATAACCACCGCGGACGCCCCAGGTCTTGACGGTATCGATGCCGGTACCGGTTCCGAAGACGCCGTCTGCAAGGCCCGCGAAGCCAATGCTCTGATACGCCGCGCTGCTGCCGCCGAACATGAAGAAGGCCTGCGGAAAGAGGCTCTGGAAGTTGTAGCGGGTCGCACCGTCGGTATAGACGGCCTGCAGGTTGATCACGTCACCCGCACCGGTCGGGATGTTCTTGATCGACAACGAGCCCTGAACCGCCCAACCCCACTTGTCACCGGGATGACCGCTGGTTTCCGTTGCGCCGTAATAGGCGGAATGGATGTCATGCCCGACGACCGACAACTGGGCCAGGCCCCAAGCCTGGTCGACACGCACCGCACCGATGATATCGGGAGAACGCGTTCCACCCCAGGAGTTGGCACCATAGACGCCCGTCACGAACTGAGCGGCCGTGCCCGACGACACGTTCCAGAGATTCGACTGGCCGTTCGACGCCGTCGTCTCTTCCTCCAGCGCGATCGAACCGGTGATGCCCTGGCCGAAGTCAGCCGTGTAGGCGACCTGGTTCACACCGTTGACGTGGTTGGAGCCGCCCGGAATGCTGTCGGGACCACCCGCCGGATAGCTCTGCCATGGGGCATCGAAGATCGAGACGGTGCGACCGAAGGTGAAGCCGGCGAACTGGATGAACGCGTGGTAGAGACCGAGCGAAGCCGAGCTGCTCGAGATCGCCGACGGGTTGCTCCCGGTGACGTTGGACGTATCATACGTGAAGACCATGTCGGCATAGGTCCGCACAACGCCGTATTCGGTCGCGGTGCGGGTATCGACGTTGAGGTCCAGACGAGCGCGGCTGTAGTAGTAGTT
>DATCRS010000304.1:0-3599 GCA_036568845.1 Devosia sp.
CTCCACACCATCCCCGAGCACCACATTGGGCCCGAGCACCACGTCATCCTCCAGCAGCGGTGCCGTGCCAACGGCCATCCCGCCGACACCGCCGCGGGTGCTGGCGGGATAGAACGCATCGAGGATGTCGGCAAAGAGTTCGTGCGGATCGTCATCGACCAGCGCAATGCTGCTGGGAGGGACCGCCTCGCGAAGGGCCGGCAGGACGACGACGAGACCCGCCGATGTCGTTTTGAGGTCGTCGAGGTAGTTCTTGTGGGCCGCCAAGGCGATATGACCCGGTCCGGCATAGACGAGCTCGTCAACGCCAAGCACAGAGAAGTCCTCCGCCCGAGGGTCGTCGATGGACACGTGGCGAGGCAGGCCAGCCAGAAGAGCCGTCAACGCCAACGCTTCGGATGACTTGTGGAAACGAGTGTCGACCATTTGCCGCAATTCAACAAAAAATAAACCGCGGCGCAACCGTACCGCGGTTTGTTGAGCTTTTGGCGTCCAGCCGCGCCGGACGATTTCTCCGCCTAGAGCAGCGACTGCAGCGTCAGCTGGAAGATCTGCGTGCGGTCGCTGGTCGCCTTGCTGAGCACGTAGCCCACATCGCCGCGCAGCGGACCGAACGGGCTGTTCCAGATGATGGACGCACCGACCGACGCCTTGAGCGGATTGTCGACGCTGGCCGGGTCAATGGCCAATCCGTTGCCGCCCACACCGCCAACGTAACCGGCGTCGGCCCAAACTGCGGCGCTGAGTCCGTAGTTCTCCGGCAGCACTGGAATGGGGAACTCGATTTCTGCTGAGCCGCCGGCATACCAGGTCGCTCCAACGGCCTCCCCCGTGCCCAGGCGCGGGCCGATACCGCGGTTCTCGAAGCCGCGCACGAAAGTTGGCCCGAGTTGGTACGCCTCTACCGGGCGTACGCCGCTGCCGCTGAAATCACTGAGAACGCCCGCCGTCGCGCGCAGGCTCGGGCGAATGCCCGTGTCCTGCAGGAACGGCAGGTAGTAGCGGGCCTTGGCTTCCGACTTCAGGAAGTTGTGGTCCCAACCCACATACTGCTGCGTAAAGGTGGCGTAGAGGCCCTCCGTCGGCTTCTTCGGGTCGTCGAGGCCGTCATAGGTCAGCGAGTACCCAACCCAGGCCTTGTTCAGCACATCCCCGTTCGCAACGATCCCCGAGAACGGAGCAGTCTCATCTTTGATGGTCTTCTGCTCGAGGCCGGTGAAGAGGCTCAGCGACACGTCAGTGGTGATCGGCAGGCCGAAGCGCAGCTGACCGCCAAGCGCGTTGTAGCCATAGAAGTTCGTCGCGGTCTCGTCGACGATGCGGTAGTAGGCATCGACGCCGGCCGAGATCTTGAGGCCCATGAAGCGCGGTTCGGTGAACGAGAAGTCGAATGACTTGCCCGACCCGGTGGCGCCAATGGCGGCACGCAGATACTGGCCACGGCCGAGGAAGTTACGTTCGGTGAGCGAGACTTCACCCAGGATGCCGTCGGCGGTCGAATAACCAGCCGTCACGCCATAGTCACCAGTCGATTGCTCGACGACGTTGATGTTGATCACCACCTTGTCAGGCGCAGAGCCCGGCTCAAGCTGAATATCGACGGTGTCAAAAAAGCCGAGCGCCTCGATGCTGGTCTTGCCGCGCTGCACCATGGAGCGGTTGAAGGGGTCGCCTTCGCCGAAATCCAGTTCGCGACGGATGACGAAGTCGCGGGTCTTGTTGTTGCCGGTGATGTTGATGCGCTCGACATAGACGCGCGGCCCCTCGTCGACGAGGTAGGTCACGTTGAAGCGGTGGTTGGCCACGTCACGATCGAGGCGCGGACGCACGTCGGCGAAGGAATAGCCCTGAGCGGTGGCCTCGAAGGCCATCTCGGACTGGGTCTTGGCCAGATCGTCATAGGTGTAACGGCCGCCCTCGCGGGTCCGGATCGTCCATTTCAGCGCATCGGCGTTGAGGCCGGCGACGCTGGTTTCGATGCCGATCGAGCCGAACTCGTAATACTCACCTTCATCGATGGTGAAATTGATGAAATAGCCGTTCTTGCTGGCGTCGTACTCAGCAACGGCCGAGGTCACCACCGCATCCGGATAGCCATGGTTGGCGTAGTAGAGCTTGATCAGTTCACGGTCGATCGCGAGCTTCTGCTCGGTGTACGAGTCGTCCTTGAACAGCCAGCTGAGGATATGGGTCTCATGGGTGCGGATGACGCCCTTGAGGGTGCCCGAATTGATGTGGTTGTTGCCCGTGAAGTTGATTGCACGGATGCCGGCGCGCTCACCCTCGTTGATGACGAAGGTCACTCGCACACGTCCACCCTGCACCTGCTCGACGCGGGCGGTCACGGAAACGCCGTTGAAGCCGTCATTGGCGTAGGCGAGGCGAATGCTTTCGATGTCGGCCTCGAGCCGGCTCTGACTGAAGGTACCGCGGCTGGCGAGGTCCACCATGGTCAGGAGATTCTTGTCCGAGAACCGGCGGTTACCCTCGAACAGCACCGAAGAGATGAGCTGCTCATTGGCCTGGGCCAGCGCCTGGGTGCTTCCAACGAGCGGCACGCTCACGCCCGCGACTGGGGCTGCAAGCAGGACCGCCAGCGCCAGAAACGCGCCGCGCATGAGCTTGGTGGGATTTATCATCGTTCTTGTTGCCTCGGTGCGACCAAGCCGGGAATCGGCCATGCACAGCCTCCCCAGCTAACTCCATCCCTAGCTTTTACTGGATTTTTAACCACGGGCAAGCTGCAACGGCCTACGCAGTTAGCGAAACATTGGGACCCGTGCATTCGTGCAACACCCTGAAAACCAAGGTTAGTTGGACGTTAATGTCTGTCGGAAAGCCCAGCGCCGATGGCATGAACTTCTGCCACGTGACGGGTCAGAAGATGTCGTTGATGAGGGTGAACGCCATCAGCGTGAAGACGAGCGCCAGGCCGAACCGGAAACCGATCTCCTGCACGCGCTGGCTCAGCGGCCGGCCGCGGATTGCTTCGATGCCGTAGTAGACCAGGTGGCCGCCGTCGAGCATCGGAATCGGCAGCAGGTTGAAGACGCCGATATTGAGCGACAGCAGCGCCATCAGGTTGATTAGCGCGACAATGCCAAGCGTAGCCACCTCGCCGGAGACCTTGGCGACCTTGACCGGGCCGCCCAGTTGCTCGACGTCGCCCCGGCCAACGAAGAAATCGCCGAGAAAGGCGACGGTGCGGTCCACGATGAACCGAATCTCCTCAAAGGTCATGCCGACCGCCTCGACCGGTCCGGGCTTGTAGAGCTGCACGTCGGACTGCTGGACGTCCTTGGAGACGCCGATCCGTCCAACGCGGTGGGAGTTGCCGAAGCGATCGGTCGTCTGAGCCGACTCCGGCACCAGTTGGATTACCTGGTCGCGCCCGTTGCGGTCGACAACGATCGTCACGGTCCGCTCGGGCGCGGTCGCCACAAACCTTTGAAAATCCTCAAATCCGCGCACCTCGTAGCCGTCGACCGAGACGATTCGGTCACCGGCGAGCAGTCCGGCCTGCTCGGCGACGCTGCCCTGGGTCACAGCGTCGATCACCGGCGGCAGCGTGTAGCGGCCGTAGCCGAGCAGCAGGGCGT
>DATCRS010000305.1:0-6210 GCA_036568845.1 Devosia sp.
GGATGTAGGTCTGCCCGCCATGCGGCGTCGCGGCGCCCGGGTGGTTACTCCAGTCGATCTCAAACGAATAGTCACCGCCGGCAAGCGCGGCGCCCATGATCTCCATCATCATGGCGATGGACGAACCCTTGTGGCCGCCAAAGGGCAGCAGCGCGCCGCCCTCGAGCACCGCGTTGGGGTCGGTGGTCGGGCTGCCGTTGCGGTCGACTCCGGTGCCGGGCGGCAGTTGCCGGCCCTCTCGCCGGGCGATCTGCACGTCGCCATTGGCCATGGCGCTCGAGGCCTGGTCGAAAACCAGCGGGTCGGTTCCCATTCGTGGCGCGGCGAAGCCGAAGGGATTGGTGCCGTAGACCTTGCGGTGGCCCCCATGCGGCACGACGCTCGCCATGGAGTTGATCATCGCCATCGCGATAAAACCCTCGCGCGCAAACGGCTCGATGTCTGGCCAGACGGCGCTGAAGTGATGCGCCTTGCGCACCGTCAGCATGGCGATGCCGTTGGTGCGTGCCTTCGTTATCAGCGGCTCAGCGGCCATGGCAAGCACGGGCAACGAGAAGCCGTTGCGGCCGTCGGCGCGCAGCATGCCGGGTGCCACGTCATCGAGCAACGGTACAGCCTTTCCGTCGACCCAGCCGGAATCGAGCGAGCCGAGATTACCCTTGATGCGGAAGATGCCGTGACTATGCGCGCCGTCGCGCTCGGCCCCGGCCATGTTCTCGGCCAGCAACGTGGCGACGTGCTCCGAACAGCCGTGCCTGAGAAAGATCGCCCTGAGCAGGCGCACCAGTTCGTCGAAGGGGACGCGGACGGTCATCGACCAATCCTGGGCCAGGTGTCGGAGAGGCGGTAGCCGCCCGGCCACGGATCGGCGGGGTCGAGCATTTCGGTGCGGGTGCCGGTAATCCAGGCGCGGCCCGAGATCGAAGGGATGATCGCCGGCCGGCCACCCAGCGTGATGTCCGCTTCGATGCGGCCCAGAAACTCCGAGCCGATGATAGAGCGGGCGAGGTAGCGGTCGCCGACCTGCATCTCACCTCTGGCACGCAGCACCGCCATGCGGGCAGAGGCGCCGGTGCCGGTTGGCGAGCGATCGATCTTGCCGGGCTGGATGGCGACAGCATTCGCCGCGGTCAGCACGCCATCGCGGCGCTCGACCGGCGCGGCGATCTGGCAGAACGAGATGTGCCGCCAGTCCGGGTTGGCGGGGTGGGCGAAGCCGAGCTGCTCGTTGGCGGCGCGGGTGATGCGGATGCCGGTTTCGGCGAGGTCCCGCGCCTCGTCCGGCGCTACCTTGAAGCCCAGCGCCTGCGCATCGACAATGACGAAGCTGTCGCCGCCGTACGCAGTGTCCACGGTCAGCGTGCCAACGCCTTCGACCTCGAGCCTGGCACCGAGCTTCCCGGCAAAGCTCGACACATTGGTGACGGTGATCCGCTCGGCCTTGCCGTCGCGGCACTGGGCGACGACCTCGACGATGCCGCCCGGCGCTTCCAGCACCAGCCGCGTCTCAGGCTCGGTCATCGGCACGATGCCGGTATCGAGCAGCACCGTGGCGACGCAGATGGAGTTCGAGCCCGACATGGGCGGGGTGTCCTCGGGCTCCATGATGATGAAGCCCATCTGCGCCCGCGGGTCCTTGGCCGGCACCAAGAGGTTGACGTGACGATAGACGCCGCCGCGCGGCTCGTTGAGGACGAAGTTGCGCAGTGCCTGGTCGCGGGCGATGAAGCGCGACTGCTCCCAGAGCGTCTCACCGGGCGGCGGCGCGACGCCGCCGACGATCACATCCCCCACCTCGCCCTCGGCGTGGCAGCCAACGATCTGGATGGCCTTCGAAGATCTCACCATCTTGGCTCCCCTAAACCAGCGAGAAGCCGTGGGCGAAGGGATCGCGGTCGTCGATATAGATGGTGTTGAGCCCGGTCTGCCGGGCCCAGCCGGCGATCGAAGGGACGATACCGTCATAGTCCCCGACCTTGACCGCGCGCTCGACCCGCCCGTTGAACACCGAGCCGATGATCGACTCGTGGTTGAACACGTCTCCCACCTCGAGCTTGCCGCGCGCGCACCACTGCGCCATGCGCGCCGAGGTGCCGGTGCCGCAGGGCGATCGGTCGATCGCCTTGTCGCCGTAGAACACCGCGTTGCGGGCGGTGTTCTCCGCCTGGGTCGGCTTGCCGGTCCAGAGGATATGCGTGCAGCCGCGGATATTGGCGTTCTCGGGATGCACGAACTCGTAGCGCTCGTTCATCGCCGTGCGCAGCGCCGGGCTCCAGCGCAGCAGGTCGCCCACGCTGACATCGGCGATATCGGTGAAGTTCTCCTGCGGGTCGACGATGCAATAGAAGTTGCCCCCATAGGCGACGTCGACCTTGAGCTTGCCGAGCCCCGGCGCATCGATCTCGAGATCGCGCGAGTGGAGGAAGCTCGGGACGTTGGTAAGGCGAACATTGTCCACGTATTCGCCATCCATGGCGTACTCGGCCACCACCTTGCCGGCGGGCACGTCGAGGTTGACGACGCCCGGCGTCTTCGGCTTCATCAGCCCGTTCTCGATCGCCATCGTCACGGTGCCGATGGTGCCGTGGCCGCACATATAAAGGCAGCCCGACGTCTCGATGAAGAGGATGGCGATGTCGCAATCCTCACGCGTCGGCGGATAGAGGATCGAGCCACTCATCACGTCGTGGCCGCGCGGCTCGAACATCAGGCCCTTACGGACCCAGTCGTGGTTGGCGAGGAAGTCGGCGCGCCGCTCCATCATGGTGCTGCCCTTGAGCAGCGGGCCTCCACCGGCGACGAGGCGAACCGGGTTGCCGCAGGTGTGGCCGTCGATGCAGGTGAAGATGTGCCGGGACATGGGAGGCTCGTTCTAGAAGCGTTGCGGCGAAAAAGGCGTGAGGTCGAGCGAGGGCGGCGCCCCGGTGAGCAGTTCGGTCACCAGCTGGCCGGTGCCGGCCGATTGCGTGAGGCCGAGATGGCCGTGCCCGAAAGCATAGACGATGTTGCGCGAGCGGCGCGAGAAGCCGATAGCCGGAAGTGAATCCGGCAGGGACGGCCGGAAGCCCATCCACTGGGTGCCGCCTGTGGTGACGAGGCCGGGCATGAACATCGCCGCCTTCTTCAGCATCACCTCGGCGCGCTGGAAGTTGGGCGGCAGTTTCAGGCCGCCGAGCTCGACGGCTCCGCCGATGCGGATACCGCTCGCGAGCGGCGTGGCGACGAAACCGTGTCCGCCGAAGACGAGCTGGCGCTTGAGGTCGAAACTGTAGCCGGGAAGGGTGGTGTTGTAGCCGCGTTCCGTCTCGAGTGGGATATCGTCGCCAAGCGGTGAGGTCAGCTGCTTCGACCACGCGCCGCCGGCCACCACCACTTGCTTCGCGCGCACTGCCGATCCGTCACCGAGCTCGAGGATGACGCCGTCGTCCTGCGGCCGTAGTTGCACCACCTCCGCTCTGCGGAAGCTGGCACCACGCTCAGTCGCGGCTCTGCCGACAGCGAGGGCGTAGTCGTAGGGGTCGCTGGCCGTCTGCCATTTCGGGATGAACGTCCCGCAGGTGATGCGCGGCGAGAGACCCGGCTGCAGCTCGGCCAATTCGGCGCCGCGCACGTGGCGGAACTCGATTCCCTCGGCGGCCTTGGCCGCGTCATCCCGGGCGGTGTTGCGAAGCTCCGCCTCGCTCTCATAGAGCTCGAGCACGCCGTCGCGCCGGATCATGGCGTCGAGCCCGGCATTAGCGATCAGCGCCTCGGCTTCGGTGCGGGCGACGCGCATCAGGGCGCTCTGCGCCTTCAGGCTCGCTGCGACCTTGTCAGGCCAGCCGGCGCGCCAGAAGCGCAGCAGCCAGGGCGCGATCTGCGGCAGGTATTCGGGCCGGATGGAGAGCGGCCCCAAGGGGTCGCTCAGCCATCGCGGAAGCTTGCGCAACACACCGGACGTTGCCAGCGGGATCACGTCCGAGAAGGCGAAGGCCCCGGCATTACCGCGGCTCGTCTCCTCGGCCACGCCCTTGCGATCGAACAGCACCGCCGTCCTCCCCGCCTCCTGCAGTTTGAAGGCTGTTGAAAGGCCGATGATGCCGGCGCCCACAATGGCGACGTCGATGTCGGGGGTCGTCGTCAATCAGGCGGCCTTGGCGAACTTCGGTCGGGTGGCGAGGGCCTGGTTGACGATGGCCTCGATCCGTTTGCGCTCCTCGCCGACCAGCGTCAGCCGCGGCGCGCGCACCCACTCCTTGCCCTCGCCGGTCATCTGGTTCACCAGCTTGATGTACTGCACCAGCTTGGTCGCCGTATCGAGGTGGAGCAGCGGCATGAACCAGCGGTAGAGCGCGAGTGCCTCTGTGGTCTTTCCCGCCTTGGCGAGGCGGTACATCTCGACGCTTTCACGTGGGAAGGAGTTCGTAAGGCCTGAGACCCAGCCCACGGCGCCGAACAGCACATTCTCGAGCATCAGGTCGTCGACGCCGCAGACGATCTCATAGCGGTCGCCCAGCAGGTTGATCATGTCGGTGATGCGGCGGCTGTCGTGGCTCGATTCCTTGACCGCGACGATGTTCTTCTCGTCGGCCAGCGCCGCGAAGGACTCCGGCTTGAGGTCGAGCTTATAGGCCACGTGGTTGTTGTAGATCATGATCGGCAGGTCGACGGCACGCGCCAGCGTGCGGAAATGCTGTTCGCCCTCGCGCGCGTCCTGCTGGTAGACCATGGTCGGCAGCGCCATGAGGCCGGCGGCACCGGCCGCCTTCATGCGCCTGGCCGAGGCAATTGCGAGGTCGGTTGTGTATTCGGCGACGCCCGCGATGATCGGGGCGCGGCCATTCACCGTCGCGACCGCGTTGCGGACCACGGCCTCCTTCTCGTCGACGCTGAGCGAGGAGTTTTCGCCGAGCGTGCCGAGCATCACGAAGCCGTTGCAGCCGGCGGCGAGGCAGCTCTCTATGTGGCGCGAGGTCGCTTCATGGTCGAGCGCGCCGTCCTGGTACATTTCGGTCATCAGCGCGGGGATTACGCCGTGAAAGATGGAAGTCATCTGGTTCAGTCCTGTTTTGGGAGGAGGGGGATCAGCTGCCGAGATAGGCCTGGACGATGGCCGGATCGGCGCGGAGCTTGGATGCCTCGCCCTCGAGGCGGATGATGCCGTTTTCGAGGACGTAGCCATGGTGGGCGAGCTTGAGCGCGAGACGCGCGTTCTGCTCGACGAGGAGAATGGTGGTGCCTGCCTCGTTGAGGCGTTTGACGATCTTCATCGTCTCGAGCACCAGCTTCGGCGCGAGGCCCATGGAGGGCTCGTCGAGCAGCAGGATTTTCGGCCCATGCATCAGCGCCCGGCCGATGGCGAGCATCTGCTGCTCGCCGCCCGACAGCAGCGAGCCGTCGGAACCGGCGCGGGTCTTGAGGATCGGAAACTGGGCAAAGACTTGCTCCAGCCGGTCGCGGCGGACCTTTGCGTCCTTCACCGTAAAGGCTCCGAGCTCCAGGTTCTCGCGCACGCTGAGGCCGCGTAGCACGTGGCGTCCTTCGGGCACATGCACCACGCCGGCCCGGGCGATGTGGTGCGCGCCCGTCGTGGTGATGTCCTCGCCCTCGAAGATCACCCGCCCGGCGCGGGCGCGGACAAGGCCGGAGATAGTCTTGAGCGTCGTCGTCTTGCCCGCCCCGTTGGCGCCGAGCAGGGTGACGATCTGGCCGCGCTTCACTTCGAGGTCGATGCCCTTCACCGCCTCGATCTTGCCGTAGGCGCTGGCGATGCCTTCGAGCTTGAGGATCACATCAGAGGTCAAGGATGTCCTCCTCGACGCCGAGATAAGCCTCGATCACCCTGGGGTTGGACTGGATCTCCCTGGGCGTGCCTTCTGCAATCATGACGCCGTGGTCGAGCACGCTCACCCGTTCGGAGAGCGTCATCACGAGGCCGGTGTCGTGCTCGATCAGAAGGATGCAGATATCGCGCTCGGCGCGGATGCGGCGGAGGAGGCTGATGAGCTCTTCCTTCTCGCCTGCCGTAAGGCCCGCGGCGGGTTCGTCGAGCAAGAGCAGGCGCGGCCTGGTTGCCAGCGCCCGGGCAATCTCCACCCGTCGCTGCCAGCCATAGGGCAGGGTGGTCGCCTCCCGGTCCCAGCCGTCGACGATGCCGACGAAGCTCAGGCACTCGGCGGCGAAGTCGCGGATCGCCGCCTCTTCGCGCCGTTGCGACGGCGACCGCAGGAT
>DATCRS010000306.1:0-4260 GCA_036568845.1 Devosia sp.
CGCGGAGGTCGGCTCCGCCAGCAAGCAGGTGGCTCGCGAAGGCGTGCCGCAGCACGTGCGGGGCGACGCGGGCCGCCCCGATACCGGCACGGCCGGCCAGTGCCTTGAGGTCGCGCGCAAAGACCTGGCGAGCGACGTGCCCATCCTCGCCCTTGGCCGGAAACAGCCACGGCCCGGGCGGCAGCGTTGCGACATAGGCCCGAACCGCGTCGCGGGCCCGGTCGTTGACCGGTACCACCCGCTCCTTGTTGCCCTTGCCGAAAATGGTGAGGAAGGTCGCGTCGCGCATCACCGCCGAGCGTTTGAGCCCGACCAGTTCCGAGACGCGCATGCCGGTCGCATAGAGCAGCTCCAGCAGGACGTAGAGCCGCAGCGCCGAGGCGTGCCTGGCCTCGGAGAGCTCCGCATTGGCTTCCTGCTCGGCAAGCGAAAGCAGCCGATCGACCTCGGCGACCGACAGCACCTTGGGAAGGGCGCGGCGCGCGCGCGGACTCGCCACGATGCGGGTCGGATCGTCGCCGCGGACATTGTCGGCGCAGAGGAATTTATGGAACTGCCGGATGGCCGACAGCTTTCGCGCGCTCGACGAGGCGGAAAGGCCCTGGCCGTCGAGGAAGGCGAGATAGCTTACCACCTGCTCGCGGCCGGCACTCTCGGGGCCCGCTCCCTTGCCGGCGAGGTAGCCGGCATAGTCGGAGAGGTCGCGCCGGTATGCCTCGATGGTGTTCTTGGCCGCGCCGCGCTCGGCGCTCATCATCTCGAGAAACGCATCGACGAGGTGCGCGCCGTTCATTCGACGCCTGGCGGAGCCACGGTAACGACGTCTCCTCCCGCGGGAGCTGCAGGCGTCGGCAGCGGCTCTCCCGTGCCGGGAGCAGGCGCTGGCCCGTCGCCCACCGGCGTCGCCGCGTCGGCGGCCGGGACAGCAGGCTCGGGCGCCGGTGCGGTCCGGGTGGTGTCGATCTCGCGGCGGACCACTGGCGCCCGATCGGGCGATGGCACCAGATCGCGTGCGGGGATACGAACGGTAATGTCCTTTTCGCCTGGATCCACCAGCGCCACCAGCCCAAACATCGCGCCGTAGGCGAGCCCGACCAGCACAAGGAGGATGACGACAAGGCGGATAAGGGTGGGCATGAGCGTCCGGAGTTCGTGCGACAGGCGAATGTTCCCTGTTTCGCCGGGGCGATCAAGGGCGAGGCCACACTAACCTGGGATTGGTTTAGATTGCTTGACTTTGCGCGGGTGCGCGGGTTCAACCCGTCTCCGGGAGCGCCACGTGACACACCAGCCATCCATCCGCGAGCAGAAGCGCGACGAGCTGCAACGGCTGCTCGCCGGCCGGCCCCTGGTGCTGGTGGGGATGATGGGAGCCGGCAAGACTACCGTTGGACGCCGCCTCGCCAACAAGCTGGGCCGCCACTTCGTCGACAGCGACGAAGAGATCGAAGCCGCCGCCGGGATGACCATCGAGGATATCTTTGCCACGCATGGAGAAGCCGATTTCCGCGCCGGTGAGGTGCGGGTCATCGCCCGGCTCTTGAAGGACAAGGACATCGTCCTCGGCACTGGCGGAGGCGCCTTCGTCAACCCCGACACCCGGGCGCTGGTGAAGGCCGAGGCGGTCTCCGTGTGGATCAAGGCGGACTTCGAGCTGCTGTTCCAGCGCGTCTCGCGCCGCGCCAACCGCCCGTTGCTGAAGACCCCCAATCCGCGCGAGACGCTGCAGAAGCTGATCGACGCCCGCTACCCGGTCTATGCCGAGGCCGACGTCACGGTGGTCTCCACCGACGTTCCGCAGGACCAGGTGGCGAATGAGGTGATCGATGGAGTGCTTCGGCACCTGGGGTCGACCGCTGTCTTCGAGGGACATGCACATGACGACTGAGCCGACGACCGTGCACGTTCCGCTCGGCGAGCGCGCCTATGACATCGTCATCGGCGCCGACCTGCTGGCGAGTGCCGGCGAGCGCCTCAAGGCGCTGTTTCCCGGCCGGCGCTTCGGCATCATCACCGACGATCGCGTCGCTGAGGCGCAGCTGCCGCGCCTCGGTAGGTCGCTGGAAGCGACGGGGATCGCCTATTCGACCATCGTCCTGCCCCACGGCGAAGCAACCAAGCGATGGGAGAAACTCGGCGAGGCCGTCGAGGGTCTCTTGGCCGCCAAGCTGGAGCGGGGCGACCTGGTGATCGCACTGGGCGGCGGCGTCATTGGCGACCTGGCCGGCTTCGCAGCTTCCATCACGCGGCGTGGCATGGACTTTGTCCAGATGCCGACGACCCTCCTAGCACAAGTCGACTCCTCGGTCGGCGGCAAAACCGGCATCAACTCGCCGCACGGCAAGAACCTGATCGGTGCATTCCACCAGCCCAAGCTGGTGCTGGCGGATTTGGGCGCGCTCGACACCCTGCCGCCGCGCGAGTTCGCGGCCGGCTACGCCGAGGTGGTGAAATACGGGCTCATCGACGATGAGCCGTTCTACTTCTGGCTCGAAGAGAACCGGCGTGCCATCTTTGATGGCGACCTGGCTTTGCGGGCAGGAATGGTCGCCCGCTGCTGCGCCGCCAAGACGCGCTTCGTGCTCGCCGATGAGAAGGAGACCGGCGTTCGCGCCCTGCTCAATCTTGGACATACCTTCGGCCATGCGCTGGAAAAGGCCACCGGCTATTCCGACCGCCTGCTGCATGGCGAAGGCGTCGCCATCGGTATGGTGTTGGCGCATGGTTTCTCCGCCAAGCTCGGCCTCGCGCCCAGCCAGGACACCGGCCGGATCGCTTCGCATCTCGAGGCCGCGGGTCTCCCGACCCGCATCGCCGACATCCCCGGCGAGCTGCCGCCGACCGACGTTCTCATGGACGCCATCGCCCAGGACAAGAAGGTCGTCCGCGGCGCGCTGACATTCATTTTGACGCGCGGCATCGGGCAGGCATTCATCGAGAAGCATGTGCAGCCCGAGACGGTGCGGGCCTATCTCGAAGAGATGCGGGGCGGTTGACGCCGAGTTGGCCTGCTTATACAAATCTTTGTATAGAGGGGCACTGGTTTGCAACTTCGTCCGTTACGGTTTCGTGGGGCGTCGCGCAAAGAGATGCGGACCTTGCCGGCATCGGTGCAGTGGCGTGCGGGCTACCAGCTCAAGCAAGTGCAGTTGGGACTGGAGCCGCAGGACTGGAAACCGATGGCCACTATCGGGCCGGGTGTAAAGGAAATTCGGCTGCGAGAAGATAGCGGAGCGTATCGTGTCATCTACATCGCTAAATTTGAAGAAGCGGTCTACGTCCTCCATTGCTTCGAGAAGCACTCGCAGAGAACCAGCAGCCGCGACATCGACGTTGCGACGAGCCGTTATCGAGAACTCATCCGCGAGCGAGCCTCACGAGGAAGTCTTTGATGATGTTTGGGACGCGCTTGTCGACGAAATTGGAGAGCGGCAGCGATTGAAGCTGCTTTCGGATCTGATGATCGACCTTTCCAGCCATATCAAATTGCAGGGCTGGACGCAGAAGGAAGCGGCCAAGCGTCTCGGCGTAACCCAACCCCGGATCTCTGACTTGACCCGGGGACGAATTGATCTTTTCAGCATCGATGCGCTGGTCACGATGCTGGCCCGAGCGGACTTCCAGCTTGACCTAGTAGCAAAACCTAAGGCCTCACCGTAATCACGACCCGGCGGTTGGAGTTGAGATCCTCGCCGAACTGCGTGGTTTCGCCGACGCCGGTGGCGGTCGCCTTGGCGAACTTGACACCCTGCTGGCGCAGATAGCGCAGAACGTTCTGCGCGCGCTCGACCGAGAACAGCGCGTTGGTGGCATAGTCGCCCAGCGTGCTCGAGTAGCCGGTGATCAGCGCCGTACACTCCTGTGTGCCGATGGCGGCTACGATCTGGTCGAGGCGCTTCATCAGCTTGGGAGTCAGGTCGTTGGAGTTCTCGTTGAAGCCCACGACGTTGTAGAGGTCATCGATCTGGCAGCTGCGCTCGGGATCCTGGTTCAGCATCGCCACTTCGGTGGACTCCGTCACCTCCGCCTTGGCTTCGATCACGGTTGGCACGCGCAGCTCCTGCAGGCCGCTGACCGGCAGGCGCTCGGCCACGAACTTGGCCGGCGTGATCTCGCTGTCGGCCTCCGGCCAGCCGCCCCGCGGCGCCTTGGACACCGCCTGCTGATTGCCGTCGAGGATGACCAGAAACTCGCCCAGCGTCTCGCTGGGGGCGACACCGTTGGCATCGGCGGTGGCCAAGCCCGAAAGGGTCACGGCGC
>DATCRS010000307.1:0-2593 GCA_036568845.1 Devosia sp.
GCGGCAGCTCGAGATCGACCTGCGCCAAGCCATCGCGCAAGGGGGACTCGAAGGCGGGCTCGAGGTCTACTACCAGCCTTGTCTCAGCCTGAAGGACGACCGCATTACCGGCTGCGAGGCGCTGGTGCGCTGGCGTCATCCCGAGCGCGGCATGGTCTCGCCGGCCGAGTTCATTCCGATCGCCGAAGACACCGGCCTGATCAATGAAATCGGCGAATGGGTGCTGGCCACGGCGTGCCGGGACGCAGCCGGCTGGCCCGACGACATCCGCCTTGCCGTCAACGTCTCGCCGGTGCAGTTCAAGAGCGGCACGCTGGCGCTCAAGATCATGGCCGCGCTCGCCGCATCCAACCTCCCGGCGAGCCGGCTCGAGCTCGAAATTACCGAGGCCGTGCTGATCCGCGATGACGACACCGCGCTGG
This sequence comes from Devosia sp., assembly GCA_036568845.1. Lineage (GTDB taxonomy): Bacteria > Pseudomonadota > Alphaproteobacteria > Rhizobiales > Devosiaceae > Devosia_A. The sequence continues at coordinate 423 of DATCRS010000307.1, forward strand.
CGATCCTGCACCAGCTCCGTGCCATCGGCGTCCGCATTGCGCTCGACGATTTCGGCACCGGCTACTCCTCGCTCAGCTATTTGCACCGCTTCCCGTTCGACAAGATCAAGATCGACCGCTGCTTCGTCAGCGACATCGCCGGTCCCGACGGCTCCGCCAGCATCGTGCAGGCCGTGGTCAACCTCGCCAGCGCGCGCCGCATGGCGACCACCGCCGAAGGCGTCGAGACCGAGGAGCAACAGCGCCTGCTGCGCGCCCTCGGCTGTACCGAGATGCAGGGTTATCTGTTCAGCGCAGCCAAGCCTGCCAACAAGATGCTTGACCTGTTCGCGCTGCATCGCAGCCGCCTTGCGCAGCGCGAGGGCAGCGAAAGCCGTCGCCGCGAGGCAAGCTAGGGCACCATCCAGGCTACGGAGACTGCACCCAAAACGAATTCGCCCGGAAGCGGTAGTCCGCTTCCGGGCGATGTCGTGAGATCAAGAGAATGAAGGGAAACTAGTTCGGCACCGTCGCTTTCGGCGCGGGCTTGGCGGCCGCCGCGTTCACGGTGACGCCGTGCAGGAAATCAAACGCCGCATGCAGCGCCTTGTCGTCCTTTTCCTCCGGCGGAACATAGGACTGCGATCCTGTCTGCTCGGCACCCTCGGTGTTCTGCAAATGGCCGCGCATCTGCGATTCCGCGATGGTGTCGACGCGGCCTTTCAGCTCGGCGGGAACGTCCTGGAGGATCTCGATGTCGGGCGCGATGCCCTGGGCCTGGATCGAGCGGCCCGACGGCGTGTAGTAGCGCGCGGTGGTCAGCGCCAGCGCGCCGTTGCCGGCACCGAGCGGGATAATGGTCTGCACCGAGCCCTTGCCGAACGAGCGGGTGCCGATCAGCGTCGCGCGCTTGTGGTCATGCAACGCGCCGGAGACGATCTCCGAGGCGGAGGCCGAACCGCCGTTGATCAGGACGACGAGCGGCTTGCCTTTGGTGAGGTCGCCGCCATGCGCGGTGAAACGCTGGGTTTCTTCCGGATTGCGGCCGCGAGTCGAGACGACTTCGCCGCGCTGCAGGAAGGCGCTCGACACCGACACGGCCTGGTCGAGCAGGCCGCCCGGGTTATTGCGCAGATCCATCACATAGCCGACGAGCTTGTCCTGCGGGACGTCCTTGGAAATCGAGGCGATCGCCTTCTTCAAGCCGTCGGTGGTCTGCTCGTTGAACGAGGTGACGCGGATGTAGCCGATGTCGCCGTTCTCGACGTGGAAGCGCACCGGGCGGACATGGATGATCTCGCGCGTGATCGCGACATCGAGCGGAGCATCGGCGCCCTTGCGAATGATGGTCAGCTTGGTCTTGGTGTCGACCGGCCCTTTCATCTTGTTGACGGCCTGCTCCAGAGTCATGCCCTGCACATTGTCGCCGTCGATCTTGCTGATGAGGTCGCCGGACATGATGCCGGCCTTTGACGCCGGGGTATCGTCGATCGGGGAAACGACCTTGACCAGGCCCTCTTCCATCGTGACCTCGATGCCGAGACCGCCGAACTCGCCGGAGGTGGTCTCCTGCATCTCGGTCCAGGCCTTGGCATTCATGTAGCGTGAATGTGGATCGAGCGAGGTCACCATGCCCGTGATGGCGCCTTCGATCAGCTTGGCATTGTCGGGCTTCTCGACATAGCTCGCCTTCACCCGCTCGAACACTTCCCCGAACAGATTGAGCTGGGAATAGGCGTCGTCCGCGCTTGCCGCCGCCCGTGCCGCCCATAGTCCGCTCTGCGGACCTGATACGAGGAGGGTCAGGCATACTCCGGTAAGAGCGCCCAGGGGAAAGAGCAGGGTTTTCCGCATGGAATGGGTGGCCTTTTCGCTTAGCGGTTCTTTTGAGGCTCGGCAGCCGCCATGCAAGTGGCGATCCAGCCCGGTTCTCACAATATCATTCTGGTTTCTTCAAGGCCGGCCTGCCACGCCGGCGGGTACGCGGTAAATTTCCCTTCGCCCGAACCTAAACATTTGGCAACGTTCGCAAGACCGGCCCCCTTCCAGCAGGAATCAGTCGGCGGACGGCGCCTCGCAGCTATGCGATTTTAGGATGGTTTTGCAGAGCCGGACGGGATAGGCGATGGCATAAGGCTTCAAATTCTCGGGAGGATAACAATGAACGAAGCACTCCGGCCGGAACGGAACGT
>DATCRS010000308.1:0-3687 GCA_036568845.1 Devosia sp.
GGTTGAGGAAGTCTTGAATGCCTCTGACTGGGCACGGCGTTTGCGGCTCCCTTCAGTAGTGCTTCGAGGGCTTTTCAACCGCGGCAAAAAGCCCCTCGAAGCGCCTTCAAAGGGCTTTCGAAAGCCCCACATTCCCGCCCCACGCGCAATAACGCCGCTCTCCTCCCGCACGATCAATAACGACGAACGATCAATAACACCGCATCCTGCACGCCCGCCCACACCCGCGCGCCACGCCGCCCGTTGGCGCTCACGCTTCCTTCATCACCGTGGCTGTCTGCATCACTCGCAAATCCGCCTGCACCATTTCGCGTGCCAACTCCCGCACGCTGGTTTCGTGGCTCCAGCCCAGCTTCTGCTTGGCCTTGCCGGGATCGCCCAGCAGCAGATCCACCTCGGTGGGGCGGAAATAGCGCGGATCGACCTCGACGAGGCACTTGCCCGTCGCCCGGTCAAAGCCCTTCTCGTGGACGCCGCTGCCACGCCACTCAAGCGAAATCCCCACGTCCTCAAAGGCCCATTCGACGAACTGCCGCACCGCGGTGGTCTCGCCGGTCGCCAGGACGAAATCCTCGGGCTCGTCCTGTTGCAGCATCAGCCACATGCCGCGCACATATTCGCGCGCGTGGCCCCAGTCGCGCTTGGCGTCGAGATTGCCCAGGTACAGCCGGTCCTGCCGCCCCAGCGAAATCGCGGCGGCCGCCCGGGTGATCTTGCGGGTGACGAAGGTTTCGCCGCGCAGCGGGCTCTCATGGTTGAACAGGATGCCGTTGCAGGCGAACATGCCATAGGCCTCACGGTAGTTCACCGTGATCCAGTAGGCATAGAGTTTTGCCGCGCCATAGGGCGAGCGCGGGTAGAACGGGGTCGACTCCCGCTGCGGCACCTCCTGCACCAGGCCATAGAGCTCGGAGGTCGAGGCCTGGTAGAACCGCGTCTTCCTCTCCAGCCCCAGGATGCGGATGGCTTCGAGCAGCCGCAGCACGCCGACACCATCGGCATTGGCGGTATATTCCGGCGTCTCGAACGACACCTGCACGTGACTCTGCGCCGCGAGGTTGTAGATCTCGTCCGGCTGCGTTTCCTGCACGATGCGGATGAGGTTGGTAGCATCCGTCATGTCGCCGTAGTGCAAGACGAAGCGGGGATGATCGACATGCGGGTCCTGGTAGATGTCCTCGATCCGCCCCGTGTTGAACGAGCTCGAGCGCCGCTTGATGCCGTGGACCGTGTAGCCCTTTTCCAAGAGCAGCTGCGCGAGGTATGCGCCGTCCTGGCCGGTGACGCCGGTGATCAAAGCGACTTTGGACAAGACAATTCCTTCCGCTGGCCCTTTTGCGGCTTGCCTGTTAGCACGGCCTCCGGCACTTCGTCAGAGAAAATCGGCCCGCCCCGCTCGAGGAGCAAGCATGCGTCTCACCATTTTCGGCACCGGCTATGTCGGCCTCGTCACCGGCGCCTGTCTCGCCGATGTCGGCCACCATGTCGTCTGCGTCGATATCGACGCGGGCAAGGTCGCGCGGCTCGAGGCGGGTGAGATCCCCATCCACGAGCCCGGCCTCGAGGCCGTGGTGGAGCGCAACGTCGCTGCCGGCACGTTGGAATTCACCACGGATGCTGCTGCAGCCATTGCCCAGGCCGAGGTCATCTTCATCGCCGTGGGTACGCCGCCCGACGAAACCGGCGCAGCCGACCTGCAATATGTGCTCGCCGTGGCCGACACCATCGCCACGCACGCTGCTGGCCACAAGGTCGTGGTGGTGAAGTCGACCGTGCCGGTCGGCACCAGCGACACGGTCGCGGCCCAGCTCGCGAAAACCCGCGCCGCCTGTGGCACGACGTTCGATTTCGATGTCGTCTCCAATCCCGAATTCCTGAAAGAAGGCGCGGCCGTCGGCGACTTCCAGAAACCTGACCGGATCATCGTCGGCGCCGCCTCGGAACGGGCGAGGGCGGTGATGCATGAGATCTACGAGCCGTTCAACCGCAACCACGACCGCATGCTCTACATGGACGTGCGCTCGGCCGAGCTCACCAAGTATGCCGCCAACGCCATGCTGGCGACCAAGATCAGTTTCATCAACGAGATGGCCAATCTCGCCGAACGGCTGGGAGCCGACATCGAGCAGGTGCGCAAGGGCATCGGCGCCGACCAGCGCATCGGCTACCATTTCATTTATCCGGGTGCGGGCTATGGCGGCTCGTGCTTCCCCAAGGATGTGCAGGCCCTGGTGCGCACCGCCCACGAGCTGGACTACCCCACGCCGCTGATCGCCGCTGTCGAGGCAGTCAACACCCGCCAGAAAGCGACCCTCTTCGAAAAGCTGCGCTCCGAGCTCGGCACCCTTGCCGGGAAAACCATCGCGGTCTGGGGGCTCGCCTTCAAACCGAACACCGACGACGTACGCGAGGCCCCGAGCCGCACCTTGATCGAAGCGCTTTGGCAGGCCGGCGCCCGCGTCCAGGCCTACGATCCGGTGGCGGCCAAGGAAGTCGCCCGTATTTACGGCACCCGGCCTGATCTCATCCTCGCGCCCGACAAATACGCGGCCCTCGACGGTGCCGACGCGCTCGCCATCTGCACCGAGTGGCAGCAGTTCCGTGCTCCGGATTTCGACGAAATGGCGAGTCGCCTCCGCACGCCGCTCATCGTGGATGGCCGCAATCTTTACCTCCCGGAACGCCTCGTCGACCATGGCTTCGTCTACCTCAGCATCGGCAGGCAGCGGGTCGCGCCGGCGCTGAAGCAACAGGGTTAATGAGCCGTTAGCCTTGCGGGCGCAGCATGTTGCCGAGGTTGCGGGAGGTCCCGATGCAGAAGTCCCTGCCGCTTTTCGTGCTGCTGGTCGTGGCCGCCGCGGCGGTCGGCGGTTACATGGTTACGGCGCCCGACCGGCCGGCGCCGCCTTACTTCGTCGCCAGCCTCGATTGAGGGCAGGGCGGTCGGCTAGTAGTCGGTCTCGTAGAAGACGCCGACGCTGGTTTCGCCGTCCGTTCCCGCCGCGGCGCGTGCCTTGATGTCGTCGGTGAGGTCGAGGTTGACCGTCACCCGCGATTTGCCGTCGGCGCCGGCCTGTACCCCGAGATAGACATTGTCCTGCAGATAGGTGCCCGCCTGGACTGCCAGGTTGCCGTCCTCTCCGCTGACGATATCGAGATCGGCGAGCCCGGCTTTCCCGCGCAGCGAGTCGACCAGCGACGTGTTGGAGCCGCCCGCCATCTCCGCCGCCGCCCCTGCGAGCTTCGCCAGTTGCAGCGGCGTCAGTTCGCCCATGGACCGGTTGAACATGAGCCGCGACAGCACCTCGTCTTCCGGCAGGGCAGGATTGGATGAAAAGCCGATATCGGGTTCCGACGCCCGACCGGTGACGTCAACGAACACCGTGACGCCTTCCCCTTCGGTCCGGGCGCGGAAGTCGAGATAAGGGTCGAGGTCGCCCACGAGGGTCACGGACCCCTCTTCGAAGGTCACCCGCTGACCGAGAATGGCAAGTCGCCCCCGGTTGAGCTGGAATCCGCCCACCGGATGGATGTCGTTGATCGACCCGGTCAGTCGCACGGAGCCGCCCACCTCTGCATCCACCCCGCGGCCGCGGACGAAAATTTGATTCGACGCCAGCACGTTGACGTCGAGTTCTATGGTTGAGCGCGAACTGCCGCGCGCTGCGCGGCCGCTTTCGTCCAGCC
>DATCRS010000309.1:0-5459 GCA_036568845.1 Devosia sp.
CGTCGAGCGGCGCGCCGCGTGTCGGGGTGAGCACGATATCCATCGCGCGCATGCCGAGCGTCGCACGGGCGGGGGAGCCCAGCGTTGCCGCATAGTAGACGAGGATGGCGAAGGGCAGCACCAGCGGCAGCGCGAGCAGCCCGATCCCAAGCGTCAGGATGCCCAGAATCGTCCCGGCAACGAAGAGAATGAGGCAAAGGACGAGCAGAATGGCGAGATCGAAGATGAAGGCCAGCACCCGCCGCTGCAGGATGGAGTCGAAGAGTTCCGGTGCCGTTTCCGGATCGGGCAATGCGGCGCGGGCGTGAAAGTCCTGGCTCATGTTCAAGAAATGGTGAGCGACCGCCCGCGCGCAAGAGCTAGGCGTTGAGTTTTCGCGCCGCCTCGAGGGCAAAGTAGGTAAGGATGCCGTCGGCGCCGGCGCGCTTGAAGGCCCAGAGGCTTTCCATCACCGCCGCTTCGCCATTGATCGCCCCGGCATCGCCAGCCAGCTTGAGCATCGTGTACTCGCCGCTCACCTGGTAGGCGAAGACCGGGACATTGAAGCTGTCATGCACCCGGCGCACCAGGTCGAGATAGGGCATGCCGGGCTTCACCATCACCATGTCGGCACCTTCCTCGATGTCCTGCGCCACTTCGCGTATGGCTTCGTCGGAATTGGCGAAGTCGAGCTGGTAGGTCCGCTTGTCGCCCTTGAGGCGCGCGCCCGATCCCACTGCCTCTCGGAACGGTCCGTAGAAGGATGAGGCGAACTTGGCTGAATAGGCCATGATCGCCCGCTGCTCGAACCCGGCGCTGTCCAGCGCCGCCCGGATGGCAGCCACGCGGCCATCCATCATGTCCGACGGGGCGATAATGTCAGCCCCGGCTTCCGCCTGCACCAGGGCCGAGCGCACCATCACCTCGACTGTCTCGTCGTTGAGGATCTCGCCATTCTCCACCAGCCCGTCCTGGCCATCCGAGGAGTATTCGTCGAGCGCCACATCGGCGATGAGCCCGATCTCCGGCACCGCCGCCTTGATCGCCGAGAGCGCCCGGCACATCAGGTTGTCAGGATTGTAGGCCTCGGTCGCATCCTCGTTGCGGAGATGGTCCGGCGTATTGGGAAAGAGCGCGAGGGCAGGGATGCCCTCGGCATGCGCTGCCTTGGCCGCCTCCACCGCGAGATCGACGGATAGACGCTCGACGCCGGGCATGGTCTTGATTTGCGTCCGCTCGTTCTGCCCTTCGATGATGAACAGCGGCCAGATCAAGTCGTGCGCGGTGAGGGTGGTTTCGCGGACGAGGTCGCGCATCCAGCCGGTGCGGCGCAGCCGGCGCTGGCGGCGGCCGCCCAGAAACTCCATATCGTGCCTCAGCCAGCGTTCATTCATCGTTCATCTCCGGGGCGATTGTGTGGCTCTTACCCCCGCGCGCGCCGCCGGCAAAGCCCCAAGCTTGTCGCAGATCGCTGCTACGGCTATGACCTTGCGCCAGGTTCGAACGGGAAAGTCGCATGGATTTCAAAGGCGAAGTCGCCGGCCGCTACATCCGGATCGTCGCGATCATCGCCCTCTTGCTGGGCCTCGCCGATGCAGCCCGCCTGCTCGGCGTTTCCTCCGGCGCCCAGAGCCCGCTGCAAACCCTTGGGACGGCTGGGTTTATCTATCTGGCCACCTTCTGCCTAGCCCGGCTCTTCGCTGCCGTGGGCCTCTGGATTCGCGCCAGCTGGGGCGCCGTGCTGCTGGTCGGCGCCACGGCGGTGGAACTCGTCATGTACCTCATGGGCAACCCAGACGTACGAATGGACGCCATCGGCTTCGCCTTGCGCCTCGTGCTGCTCGTCGCCATCAGCGCGATCTTTGTTCTCTCGCTACGGCTGCGTCGCGCGCACGACTGAAAGCCGCCGATAACCGCCTGTTTAGGTTACAATTTTCTGCACCAGGGTAAGGCTTCGTAAAGCCAAATTCCCGAACTTTTTCAGTAAGATAGTTTTAAGTGTGCGGCTTAAGGCGATCTTATGTGGGCGGCCGTAGTTTGGCCCCATGAGACGCGAGACAAATCGCGCAGACTACAAAACAGTGAGGCAGAAATGGCAATCAAATCCAATGTCGCCGAGGCAGTGGCGCAGGAGAAGCCGCAGGGACTGAAGCCCCTATACTTGGAGGCTGTCAGCCGGGTCGAGCGGCTCCATCGACGCCTCCTTGATCTCATCAAGGACGAATTCGACCGTATGGGGTGGGATGACATCAATCCCGTCCAGGCGCTCCTGATGTTCAACATCGGCGATGCCGAGATGACCGCCGGCGAGCTCCGCTCCCGCGGCTACTACCTGGGCTCGAACGTCTCCTATAATCTCAAGAAGCTGGTCGAAACCGGCTACATCTTCCAGGAGCGGTCCCGCGCCGACCGGCGTTCGGTCCGCATCCGCCTCACCCCGAAGGGGGAGGAAGTGGCCGAGGTGATCGACGAGCTCTACGACCGTCACCTCAAGTCCATCGACAAGGTCGGTGGCCTCGACGATGAGACCTTCGAGGGCCTCAACAAGGCACTCGGCCGCCTCGAGCGCTTCTGGGTCGACCAGATCCTGTACAAGCTCTAGTCCTCGCACTACGCAGCGCGAGACTTCGACGGGGTGCCGCAAGGCGCCCCGTTTGCATTTGTGGCCGTCTCGCCACACCGTGACCAAAAATCCTTGCCGCTAGCGGCTATTTCTTATTTGCGCCGCAAACAACCGTATCTGCTTGCTCCTGCATCAGGGCGTGTCCGGACTGGTGCGACCCATTCATTGTCTTGCGTTTCAATCGGCCCGGCAGTTCACACCTGCTTGACCAGATTGAGGCTATGACGGGGCAGATGATATTGCGAGGCACGATGGAATTGACGGAAGCGAGAATGATGCGGCTCAGTCGGCGTACACTCCTGGGATCCATGGCAGCAACGGGGGCGGCGCTCGCGATGCCAAGCCTGGTCCGGGCGGAAGAAGAATCGTTCTGGGACGTGCTGACCCGCGGTCGGATGATGCGCGACACGGACAAGGACGGGAACACGGCGACGGCCAAGAGCCTCATCGAGACCATCGAGCCGATCCTCTCGTATGACACGGCCTACAACCTTCAGCTCGCCATCCAGAATCACGAGCAATTCATCGCCGCCGGCGGCGGGTGGGAGCCGCCCAGCCGCGAGACGTTTGGCCTGACGCTCGGCAAGAAGGGGAGGGCCGTAGCGGCACTCAAGCAGCGTCTGATGACCAATGGCGACATGCCGTACCAGAAGCGCGTCAACAGCGACTTCGACGGCGACCTCGACACTGCGGTGCGCGTGTTCCAGGCCCGCCATGGCCTCATCATCAACGGCACCGTCGACGAGCCGACGTTCTATGCGCTGGGCGTGCCGGTCGAGTACCGTCTCAACCAGCTCCGCCTCAACGCGATGCGCATCGAGCAGTGGGCGCGCGAACTATCTGACCGCTACGTGGTGGTGAACATTCCGGCCGCGACCATCGAGGCGGTGGAGGGCGGCCAGGTGGTGCAGCGGCACACGGCGGTGGTCGGCAAGGTCGACCGCGCCACGCCGATCCTCAATTCCAAGGTCCACCAGGTCAAGTTCAACCCCTACTGGACGGTGCCCAAGAGCATCATCCAGAAGGATCTGATCAGGTACATGAACGAGGATCCGGAATATCTGACGAAGTTCCGCATCCGCATCTTCGACGGCAAGGGAAACGAGCTGCAGCCGACCGACATCGATTGGTCGACCAACGACGCGGTGAAGTACACCTTCCGGCAGGATCCGGGGGCCGAGAACTCGATGGGGCACTGCAAGATCGACTTCTACAACCCCTACGACGTCTACATGCACGACACGCCGCAGAAGGCCTTGTTCGGCGAGAATGCGCGCTTCCATTCATCGGGCTGCGTCCGCTGCGAGGGCATCGACAGCCTCGCGGCGTGGCTCCTGCGCGACAATGGCGGCTGGGATCTTCCGACCGTGCAATCGGCGTTTGAGGCAGGGTTGCGGGAGGACGTGCCACTCAAGGTACAGGTGCCGATCCACACCACCTATATCACGGCCTGGGCCAACCGGCAGGGTACCGTCAGCTTCCGCGACGACGTCTACAATTTCGACGCGCAGGGCACGGTGACCTTCACGGACACCTGATGTCATGACCGGGGGTGGGGGCGCTCCGGGCGAGGTCTATTTCGAGTTCACCCAGGTAGGTGCACAAATGCGCGTGGCCGCGATCGATGCGGCCACGGCCACTGAGGTCGTTGTCATCGCGCCCCTCAGCGCTACCCGGCTGCAGATGCAGAACCTGGCCCTCGCCAAGCTCAAGAAGAAGCTCGGCGAGGTGGGGCCGGAACCCCGTCCACCGAGCCGATCACCTAGAGGAAAGCTCGCCTAAAGCTTGCAGCGACGGCGCTCGCCACCGAAGGTCATGTAGGTATCGGTGAGCGAGTCATACGAGCGGTAGCGCGAATAGCAGCGCTCGACATGATCGCGCCCCAGACCAAATCCACCGCTCCAGCGGAACGGACCGACGCGCACGCTGTCGCGGCCCGATAGATGGCGTGATCCGATTGAACGGTCGTGGTGGAAGCTGAAGAAGGGTGACGAAAAACCCCAGTCCCACGAAGCGGCGGAGACGGGTGCAGAAATCGAAAGTGAAGTCAGGAATGTTGCGGCCGCAGCCAATACAATAGCGGTCTTCTTCATTTCATTTCCCTTCTGGAGATACATCGCTGACCGCCAAACGGCAAAACCCTGCTCGAGGTTGCGCCCGCCCTCTTTCCCTCCCGTCAGTTCTGCGCCATAATTTGCTGGTTCGCGCGACTGGCGAGAGAGATGGTGAACCATCGGGGAACGCGAATCTTGTGAGCCGCTCGCCTGGGCACCCATCCGACATCCAGGGAGCCCCCATGTATCCAATGAAAGTCGTCGAGCCTTGGAATCGCGCCGCGCGGCGTGATAACGCCACCGTCATGCAAATCTCTTCGATCCTTTGCGAGGTCATCGCCCCATGAGCGCCGTCACGTCCTCCTCGCTCTATCCCCGCTTCTTCTCCAGCACCCTGGCCGAAACCGATCCGGAGATCGCCGAGGCCATCAAGCTCGAACTCGGTCGCCAGCAGCACGAGATCGAGCTGATCGCCTCGGAGAACATCGTCTCCCGCGCCGTCCTAGAGGCGCAGGGTTCGATCATGACCAACAAGTATGCCGAGGGTTATCCCGGCAAGCGCTATTATGGCGGCTGCCAGTACGTGGACATCGCCGAGACCCTCGCCATCGAGCGCGCCAAGCAGCTCTTCGGCTGCAACTTCGCCAACGTCCAGCCCAACTCGGGCAGCCAGGCCAATCAGGGCGTGTATCAGGCGCTGCTCAGCCCCGGCGACACGATCCTGGGCATGAGCCTCGATGGCGGTGGACACCTCACGCACGGCGCCAAGCCCAATCAGTCCGGCAAGTGGTTCAACGCCATCC
>DATCRS010000310.1:0-3798 GCA_036568845.1 Devosia sp.
CTCATCGCCCGTGAAGACATGGTGGTGACGGTCTCGCATTCCGGCTACGTCAAGCGCGTGCCGCTGACGACCTACCGGGCGCAGCGCCGCGGCGGCAAGGGCCGCTCGGGCATGGCGACCCGCGACGAGGATTTCGTCGCCCGGCTGTTCGTCGCCAACACCCACACGCCGGTGCTGTTCTTCTCGTCGATGGGGCAGGTCTATAAGCTCAAGGTCTGGCGCCTGCCGGTCGGCGAGCCCCAGGCTCGCGGCAAGGCGCTCATCAACATCCTGCCGCTCGATCCTGGCGAGCGCATCACCACGATCATGCCGTTGCCCGAGGACGAGGGCGATTGGCAAAAGCTCGACATCATGTTCTCGACCTTGAGCGGCAATATCCGCCGCAACTCCCTGGCCGACTTCATCGACATCAATCGCAATGGCAAGATCGCCATGAAGCTCGATGAGGGCGACAGCCTCGTCGACGTGGCCACCTGTTCGGCCAATGACGACGTGCTGCTGACGACCAAGCTGGGGCAGGCGATCCGTTTCCAGGTCGACGAAGTCCGCGTGTTCAAGGGCCGTGCGTCCGACGGCGTGCGCGGTATTTCACTGGCCGAGGGCGACAAGGTCATCTCGATGGCCATCATCCATCACTTCGAGGCCGACTCTGCGGAGCGTTCCGCCTTCCTCAAGATGAGCCGCGCGGTGCGTGGCGAAGGAGAGGCAGAAGAGGGCGGCGCCGAGGATGCCGAGGATGCAGTGCCCGCCGGCGAACTCAGCCAGGAGCGCTACGCAGCCATGTCGGCGGCCGAGCAGTTCATTCTCACCGTCTCCGAGAATGGCTACGGCAAGCGGACCTCCAGCCACGAGTACCGGATCACCGGTCGCGGCGGCAAAGGCATCGTCGCCATGGCGGTCAACAAGCGCAACGGGCCGCTGATCGGCAGCTTCCCGGTCGACGACGCCGACCAGATCATGCTGGTCACCGATGGCGGCCAGGTCATCCGTGTGCCGGTCGACGCCGGCCCCGACAACCGCATCCGCATCGTCGGCCGGTCTTCTCAGGGCGTCACCATCTTCAACACCGCCGAAGGCGAGAAGGTGGTTTCCGTCGAGCGCATCGTCGAACCGGAGTCGGATGCCGAGGAGAACGGTGGCGGCGGTGAGGAGGAGACGCCGGCGCCGGAGGCGTGACCTCACACTCATGGTGAGCCCGGCCTCGTGGTTCGACAAGCTCACCATGAGGCCTCACGGGGCGCCCTGTTTCTCAGTAGCCCTCATGGTGAGCTTGTCGAACCACGAGGGTGTGCCACCGGCTGCTTGAATTGGGCTTGCGTCCCTGTTCGCGTCATGGATCACTGCACCGGCAAACCGGAGCACCTCGATGATCGATCCCGCCATTCTGCTGCCCTATATCCTTGCGTGCCTTCTGTTTTCCGTCGTGCCGGGCCCGTCGGTGACGGTCGTGGTCGCCAATTCGCTGGCGGGCGGGACCCGCGCGGGGCTGCTGACGATTCTCGGCACCGAGATCGCCATGCTGGCGATGGTCACCATCGTTGCGCTGGGCCTGGAGGCGGTGATGACGCTCGTCTCCGAGGCATTCCTCATCATCAAGCTGGTCGGCGCCGCCTATCTCATCTGGATCGGCTGGAAGATGTTCACGAGTTCGGGGCGGCTCGATCTCGATGCGGGCGAGAAGCTGCCGACGGCGCGCTATCTCTGGCAGGGCGCGGTCGTCAACCTCTCCAACCCCAAGACGCTGCTCTTTCTGGGAGCCTTCTTGCCGCAGTTCGTCGATATGAGCCGCCCGGCCTTCGAGCAGATCATGGTGCTGGGGTTGATCGTGATGGCGGTCGCCACGGCGTCCGACTGCGTCTACGCCATGCTTGCCGGGGGCGCCCGGCAGGCGCTGACGGCGGCCCGCGTCCGGCTGGTCAGCCGGGTCTCGGGCGTGATCCTGATGATCGGCGGCGCTTGGCTGGCGTTCCTGAAGAAGGCCTAGAACGCCGGGAACAGCGCTGGGCACAACAGCGCGCGTAGCGGGGACAACCTCCTGCGCGTTAACGCTTGATTTACGGTCGCACGGATGTCGCTGGACGTGAACACAGAGAGAACATACAAGAACGAAATAGCAACTTTGGAGGTTTCGATGCTCTCTTTCGTTAAGGATCTCGCGGCGTTCCTCGTTCTCGGTGGCTTCTCGATCGGGTCTCTGACCTGGATGGATATCGCCGCCCGACTCGTGTGACGGCTGTGGGTTGACGCGCTCGTGAGTTGGCCCGATGCCTGCCGCGATCTAGGAACGATCCATGGCTGGCCCCGGCTTCATTCACCTGCATGTACACTCCGGTTACTCGCTGCTGGAGGGGGCGTTGCCGCTCGAGCGGCTGATCGGCCTCGCCAAGGACGATAAGCAGCCGGCGCTTGGCATTGCCGATACCAACAATCTCTTCGGGGCGCTCGAATTCTCCGAGAAGGCGTCGGGGAAGGGCATCCAGCCCATCATCGGAACCGAACTGGCCCTCGACTTCGGCGGCGAGGAGGGGCGGCCAAACGAGCGGGGACCGTCGGCCAAGAATTCGATCGTTCTGATCGCCGCGACCGAAACTGGCTTCGGCAATCTGTCCCGGCTGGTGAGCCGTGCCTTCCTCGAAAGCGATGCCGGCAAGACGGCGGCCAAGCTCGCCTGGCTGGAGCGAAACAATCTCGAAGGGATCATCTGCCTCTCCGGCGGACCGGAAGGGCTGGTCGATCCCTTCTTCGCCCGCGGGCTCGATGGCCACGCCCAGCAGCGGCTCGACACACTGCGCGAGCTGTTCGGCGATCGCTTCTATATCGAGTTGCAGCGCCACGGCCGGCCGCAGGAGGCCGCCAACGAGGTCAAGCTGATCGACTACGCCTATTCGAAGGGCGTGCCGCTGGTCGCGACCAACGAACCTTTCTTCCCGACCGCCGACGATTTCGAGGCTCATGACGCGCTGCTCGCCATCGCGGGTGGCACGGTACTGGCGCAGACCGAGCGGCGAAAACTCTCCGACCAGCACTATTTCAAGTCGCGCGCCGAGATGATGTCGCTTTTCTCGGACCTGCCGGAGGCGCTGGACAACAGTGTCGAGATCGCCCAGCGCGTCAGCTATCGGCCCAAGAAGCGCGCACCGGTCCTGCCGAAATTTGCCGCGGCGCCCGGCCTCGACGAGCAGGCGGCAGTGGATGCCGAAGCGGCAGCGCTTGCGGAGATGGCGCGCACGGGGCTCACGCGACGCATCGAGACGGTCGGCATTGCGCCGGGCTGGACCGCAGAGAAGTACTGGGAACGGCTGGAGTTCGAGCTCGGCATCATCCACCGGATGAAATACCCCGGCTACTTCCTCATCGTGGCCGACTTCATCCAGTGGGCCAAGTCGCAAGGGATTCCCGTCGGCCCGGGCCGCGGCTCGGGCGCTGGCTCGCTGGTGGCCTATGCGACGACGATCACCGACCTCGATCCGCTGCGGTACAATCTGCTCTTCGAACGCTTCCTCAATCCGGAACGCGTCTCGATGCCGGACTTCGACATCGACTTCTGCCAGGACCGCCGCGAAGAGGTGATCCGCTACGTGCAGCAGAAATACGGCCGCGAGCAGGTGGCGCAGATCATCACCTTCGGTTCGCTGCAGGCGCGCGCCGCCCTGCGCGACGTCGGCCGCGTGCTGGAAATGCCCTATGGGCAGGTCGACAAGATCTGCAAGCTGGTGCCGAACAATCCGGCCAATCCGGTCACGCTCAAAGACGCGATTAACGGCGAGCCGGCGCTGCAGCAGATGCGCGATGAGGATG
>DATCRS010000311.1:0-8968 GCA_036568845.1 Devosia sp.
CCGTTTTCCTCGCCGTTGCGACGGTTGCGACGGCCACCACGGCGGCCACGGCGGCGGCGCTTGCGGGTCTCGCCGCTCTCGTCGCGCGGTCCCTCGGCCGCCTCGCGACCCTCGTCCTCGCCGTCTTCGCCCTCGGTTTCCTCGTCGGAAGCCTCGGCGGCGACACGCGGCTGTTGTTGCTGGTCGCGGCGCTCGCCGCGGTCTTCGCGGTCACCGCCACGACGACGGCGACGGCGGCGGCGGCCGGAACGCTCGCCATCTTCGGCTCGATCGGAAGGTCGGCGCTCCTCGCCGGCTTCCTCTTCTTCCTCTTCGATATCTTCTTCGATCGCGGCATCGGCAGCATCCATGGCCGCGGTGTCGACGCGGATGTGGCTGCCGGCCTCGCGCTCGCGGTGATCAGCGATGCGGGCTTCGCCGCGCTCGATCTGGAAGTGCGTCGGGCCGACATGGTCGTCGGCGACGATGGTGATCGAAAGGTTGTACTTGGCCTCGAGCGCGTTGAGCGTGCCGCGCTTGGTGTTGAGGATGTAGAGCGCGACGTCGGTCGGCACGCGGACATTGATCGACTGGCCAGGCTTGCGCAGCACATGGTCTTCGACCTGGCGCATCACCATCAGGGCAAGGCTCTCGACCGAGCGGACGATGCCGGTGCCGTTGCAGGTGGGGCACTTGTGCGTCGAGCTCTCGACCACGCCGAAGCGGATGCGCTGGCGGCTCATTTCCATAAGGCCGAAATGGCTGATGCGACCGACCTGGATGCGGGCGCGATCGTTCTTGAGGCAATCCTTGAGCTTGCGCTCGACCGCCCGGTTCGAGCGGTTTTCGATCATGTCGATGAAGTCGATGACGATGAGACCGGCTAGGTCACGCAGGCGGAGCTGGCGCGAGATTTCCTCGGCGGCTTCCAGGTTGGTCTGGAGCGCCGTGTCCTCGATATTGTGCTCTTTGGTGGCCCGGCCCGAGTTCACGTCGATCGAGACGAGCGCTTCAGTCGGGTTGATGACGATGTAGCCGCCCGAAGGGAGGGTCACCTGCGGCGAGAACATCGAGTCGAGCTGGTTCTCGACGCCGAAGCGCGAGAAGATCGGCTGATCTTCCTTGTAGAGCTGCACGTTCTTGGCGTGGCTCGGCATGATCATCCGCATGAAGTCCTTGGCCTCGCGGTGCGCCTCCTCCCCGGCGACCAGAAGCTCGTCGATCTCCTTGGAATAGAGGTCGCGGATAGTGCGCTTGATCAGCGAGCCTTCCTCATAGACGAGGCAAGGGGCGGTAGACTTGAGCGTCAGCGTGCGGACGTTCTCCCACAGGCGCTGCAGGTATTCGAAGTCGCGCTTCACCTCGGCCTTGGTACGCGAGGCGCCCGCGGTGCGCAGGATGATGCCCTGGCCGGTCGGGATGTCGAGATCGCCGACGATCTCCTTCAAACGCTTGCGGTCGGCAGCATTGGTAATCTTGCGGGAAATCCCGCCACCACGGGCCGTGTTGGGCATCAGCACCGAATAGCGGCCGGCGAGCGAGAGGTAGGTGGTGAGGGCCGCGCCCTTGTTGCCGCGCTCTTCCTTGACCACCTGCACCAACATCACCTGGCGGCGCTTGATGACTTCCTGGATTTTGTAGTTGCGGCGGAGGTTCGGCCGGCGGCGCTCCTGGATGTCCTCCAGAGCATCGCCACCACCGATCGATTCCACGGGTTCGGTGTTGGCCGGGGCCTGTTCGATATGCCCGGCGTCGTCCTCTTCGGACTGCGGATCGGCCTCGGCGTCGGCTTCGGTTGGCGCGTTCTCGGACTGTTCAGCGACCGCGGCCGCGTCATCGTCATGGGAGGCGGCTTCCGCAGCATCCTCCTCTTCCTCGTCGCGCAGCAGCGCTTCGCGGTCGGCGACCGGGATCTGGTAGTAGTCGGGGTGAATTTCCGAAAAGGCGAGGAAACCGTGGCGGTTGCCGCCATATTCGATGAAGGCGGCCTGGAGCGACGGCTCGACGCGCGTCACCTTCGCCAGGTAGATATTGCCTCTGAGCTGCCGCCTGGTGGCGGATTCGAAATCGAACTCCTCGAGCCTATTGCCGTTGGTGACGACGATCCGCGTCTCTTCCGGGTGGATGGCATCCACCAGCATTCTCTTCGTAGCCATAAGTCGTTACTCCGCGCCTTCGCGCGCCAACAGGGATGGCCCGGCGGACCGGGCTCCTCAGCGTGGCGCCGTGCGAGGCGTATGGTGTGAGGTGAGTGGCGCCTAAGGCGCCGGTCGTTGCAGTGGCGCGCGCGCCGCTGGATGAGAGGGAGGCCGGGACCGGTGGGCTAAGCATGACAAAAGCGCAACCGAAGGAGTGGATCGCGCCTGGTTTTGTCCGCCCAGTGGTCATCAGACCTCTTCCTGTGAGACGGGACGATAAGGCCATGGCCTGATCCCGCCGTTCGACCCGGGGAGGGTCGAAATTCCGTTGTCGAGGCGTCAAATGTGCCGCATTTTCAGAGCCGGAGCCAATCACTTAGCGTGTTCCGGACCGCCACCGCCAGCATTCTGGCGACCGGCCAAGCGGCCGGCTCTCAACCAGAATTTGGCAGCGGAGCGCCTCACTTCAAGCCTTTAGGGATGTTGCTGCCAATTGGCAACAGGAAAGTCGAAACCCGCGGCGGGGCGCCGGTTTTCGATTGCGCGCGAGGGTCGCGTAACTTGCTTTTGACTTTCAACCTGCATAACGCCCAAGAATCGCCAGAACCGTCTGGCCTTCTCGCGGACCTTCATATGGGGAGCATTTCCGCCTTGTTCAATTCCGGCGGTTTCGGCGGGCAGGCGGCCGGACGTGTGCGGTCATTGTTAGTGGTTCTGATGGTGCTGGCCTCGGCCTTTCCGGCCTGGGCACAGACGGCACCTGCCGTGGAGGACCCGCGCGGGGGGGTATCGACCCTACCCGAGGTGCTGGACGCGCGGGTGACGGCGACGCCGGAACGGGCGCGGCTCATCCTCGACCTCTCGGGGCCGACGGAATTTGCCATCGTGTCCCTGTCCGGTCCCGACCGGATCGCCGTGGACGTCAGGTCGACCGGTACCCGGATCGGCGTGCCGGCCGACGTGGCCGGCGGTGGGATCGTGTCGAAATATGTGGTGGAACCAGCCGAACCGGGCAGGGTGCGCACGACGCTCGAATTGGCGACGCCCAGCCAGGTGCAGCAGGCCTACATCCTCGATGCCGTTGCGGATCAGCCGGCGCGCCTGGTCGTCGACCTCGTCACCGACACGCCCGAGCGGTTTGCCGCCCGGGTCGCAGCGGACCTTGCCGCTTCCGCGGCCAATCAGGGAGTGCCCCCGGAGGCACTGTCAACCGATCCCGGCACGCATGGCGACGTCCTCGCGGTGCGACCACTCGTTGTCATCGATCCCGGGCATGGCGGCGTCGACAACGGCGCCTCGGCCCCCAACGGGGTGCATGAAAAGGACATCACCCTGGCATTCGCACTCGACCTGCAGAAGCTTTTGGTAGAGTCCGGCCGCTTCGACGTGGCCCTGACGCGCGAGGACGACACCTACATCACCCTCAACGAGCGGGTCGCCCTGGCGCGAGCGAACAAGGCCGACCTCTTCATTTCGCTGCATGCGGACACCTTCCAGCAGCCCGAAATTCGCGGGGCCAGTGTCTATACCCGCGACGAGAACGCGACCGATGTGCTCGACAAGGTCCTGGCAGACAACGAGAACAAGTATGACATCGTCGCCGGATTCGCGGTGCCTTCCACCGAACCGGTGGTTGTGGACATCCTTGTGGACCTGATGCGGCGTGAGATGCGGAAGTCGTCCTTCATCGCGGCGAAGGCATTCGTGAGCCAGCTCGAGCCGAGCGTGGCGATGCGGCGCTTCCCGGTGCGGCAGGCCGACTTTTTCGTGCTGCAGGCACCCGATGTACCGTCGGTGCTGGTGGAACTCGGCTTCCTTTCCAATGCCAGCGACATCGCCAACCTGCAGAAGTCCGACTGGCGCAAGCGCGTGGTCGAGGCGCTGGCGCGCGGCGTGGCGCAGTATTTCGACGAAGTGCAGACCACGCCGTCCAGCTAACCGTTGCGGCTGCATCACGGCTAGGAGAGCCAATGCTCTGGGGTGGCGAATGTCCACAATTCCGCCGCGCTCTGCTATGATTCCGTTTGCATTTCGCGCCGGCCGCTTCGCGCCGCGCCTTCTGAGGTTCTCGACTTAATGCTGCGACTTCTTGGCTGGCTCTTCGGTTTCGGCGTCTTTTGTGCACTCGGCGCAGTGGCCGTCGCGGCCATCTACCTCTCCGATCTTTCGGCCAAGCTGCCCGACTATACGGTGCTCAAGGACTACCAGCCGCCGGTGACCACCCGCGTTCATGCGGCGGACGGGACGCTTCTAGCGGAATATGCCCGGGAACGCCGCCTGTTCCAGCCGATCGAGACCATCCCGGCGACGCTGATCAACGCCTTCATCTCCGCCGAGGACAAGGATTTCTATAAGCACGGCGGTCTTTCGGTAGACGGCATCGCTCGCGCCGTGCGCGACAACCTCATGGCCAAGATCGATGGCAACGACTCGATCCAGGGTGGCGGCTCCACCATCACTCAGCAGGTGGCAAAGAACTTCCTGCTCTCGTCCGAGCAGACCTGGGACCGCAAGATCCAGGAAGCCATCCTGGCACTCCGCATCGAGAGCACCTTCTCCAAGGACAAGATCCTCGAGCTCTACGTCAACGAGATCTTCCTCGGGCTCAATTCGTACGGCGTGGCTGCGGCGGCGCTCAACTATTTCGACAAGGCCCTCTACGAACTCACGCTTTCCGAGTGCGCCTATATCGCGGCGCTGCCCAAGGGGCCGAACAACTACCATCCGTTCCGCCGGCCCAAGCAGGCCATCGAGCGTCGCAACTGGGTGCTCGATCGCATGGCCGAGAACGGCTACATCACCCAGGCCCAGGCCGACGAGGCCAAGAAGGACCCGCTGAACGTGGTCCCGCGCCAGTCCGGCAGCCAGCTCTACTCGGCCGAGTACTTCACCGAGGAGGTGCGGCGGCAGCTTCAAGGCCTTTACGGCGAAGAAGAACTCTATGGTGGCGGGCTCAGCGTCCGCACCACGCTTGTGCCGCAACTGCAGGAATATGCCCGCAAGGCGCTGATGGATGGGCTCATCGCGTACGACCGAAACGAAGGTTTCCGGGAGCCGGTGGCCACGGTGGACATTTCCGAGGACTGGGGGGTCGCCGTCAACGCGATCAAGCCGCTGAGCGACGTGCCGGAATGGACGCTGGCCGTGGTGCTCGAAATAGGCAGCAACGAGGCCAAGATCGGCCTCAGGCCGGTCACCGACATCGAAGGCAAGGTAGCTCCCGACCGCAACACCGGCATCCTCGCGGGGCCGGATATCAAGTGGGTCAGCAAGAAACTACAGAACGTGCTCAAGGTCGGCGACGTGATCTACGTGTCGCCGGTGGCGGGCAAGGACGGCTATTATACCCTCGAGCAGGTGCCCGAACTCGAGGGAGCACTGGTCGCCATGGACCCGCGCACCGGGCGCGTGCTGGCCATGGTCGGCGGCTTTTCGTTCGCCGAGTCCGAGTTCAACCGGGCGACGCAGGCGCTACGGCAGCCCGGATCGTCCTTCAAACCGATCGTTTATTCGGCGGCGCTCGACAATGGCTACACGCCGGCCTCAGTGGTGCTCGATGCCCCGTTGGAGATCGTCAATTCCGACGGTTCGGTGTGGCGGCCCGAAAACTACGCTCAGGAGTTCTATGGTCCGCAGACGCTGCGGCGTGGCATCGAACGCAGCCGAAACGTCATGACCGTCCGCCTCGCCAAGGACATCGGCATGCCGCTCATCTCGGAATATGCCAAGACGTTCGGCATCTATGACGACCTCAAGCCGCTGCTCGCGATGGCACTGGGTGCCGGCGAGACCACCGACATGCGAATGACCGCGGCTTACGCCACCATCGCCAATGGTGGCCGGCGGATCACCCCGACGCTGATCGACCGCATCCAGGATCGCTACGGCAAGACCGTCTATCGCCACGACGAGCGCGTCTGCGATGGCTGCGCGGCGGATGGCTGGAACAATCAGGCCGAGCCGCTGATCATCGACAATCGCGAACAGGTGCTCGACCCCATGACCGCCTACCAGATCACCTCGATGATGGAGGGGGTGGTCCAGCGCGGCACGGGCACCGGCGCCAAACGGCTCGGCCGACCCGTCGCAGGCAAGACCGGCACCTCGAACGACTACAAGGATGCCTGGTTCATCGGCTTTACGCCGGAGCTGGCGGTCGGGGTGTATGTCGGCTTCGACAGGCCGCACAATATGGGCCGGCAGGCGACGGGCGGCCAACTGGCAGTGCCGATCTTCACTGACTTCATGGAGGACGCGCTCAAAGGCGCGCCGCCGACGCCGTTCAACATGCCGGCGGGCATGGCGCAGGTCTGGATCGACCCGGCGTCCGGCGTCAAAGCCATGGGCGGCGAGGCCGCGATCTACGAAGCGTTCAAACCGGGAACCGGGCCCAACCTCATCACCTCGGTGATCGGCGTCGACTCCAACGCCTTCATTGACATCCAGAACGGCACGAACCCGAATACCGACATCACGATGGGCCGCGGCGGGCTATTCTAGGTTTGCCGCTGGTCCTTTATCCCGATGAGCGGTTGACCCAGCGTGCTGAGCCGCGGCCGGTCGACGACGGACTACGAGCCGTGGGAACACGGCTGCTGGAAGCAGCGAAAGCTGCCGAAGCCTACGGCCTTGCTGCGATTCACATGGGCACTCTGGCGCCGGTCGTGGTGATCTCGACCGATCCGGATCAGGGGAAGCGAGAGTACCTGCTCCTCTACAATCCCAAAGTTGAAGCCGTGGCCGACGCGCTCCTGGTGGGGCCAGAAGGCTCGGTCTCCATGCCAGGCGTCCAGATAGAGATCGCGCGTCCGATATGGGCGGAGATCGCCTTTGACGACGAGAAGGGCGAACGCCATACGCGACGGTTCGAAGGACTGCCGGCACGGATCGCGCTGCACGAGATCGAGCAGATGAATGGCATCTTCTTCCTCAGTCGGCTTTCCCGGCTGAAGCGCGAAATCGTGCTCAAGAAGTGGAAGAAGCGGGCCGGTTGATCCGACGGGCGCAACCCTCTACATGAGGCCGCTTGAAGCGGACGGGTTGAATCATGCGTGCGGAAATCGAGAAAGTCGTGGCCGAGATCGAGCAGGTGCTGAACCTGCTGAAGCGGCATGTCGACTGGGATACAGCCCAGGCGCGCCTTGATGATCTCAACGCCCGCACCGAGCACCCCGAATTCTGGACCGACCCGGAGAAAGCGCGCGCCGTGATGCGGCAGCGCGACGAACTCGACGCCCAGGTGAAGAACGTCCGGCAGTTCGAGGCGGCGATCCGCGACAATGTCGAGCTGATCGAGCTGGGCGAGGCCGAAGGCGACACGGCGATCGTCAAGGACGCCGAAGCGGCGCTCAACGAGACGCTGCACACGGCACGCACCGCACAGGTGGAGACACTGCTCTCCGGCGAGGCGGACGCGAACGACTGCTATCTCGAGATCCATGCTGGTGCCGGCGGCACCGAGAGCCAGGATTGGGCTTCGATGCTCCTCCGCATGTACACGCGCTGGGCCGAGCGGCGGAAGTTCAAGGTCGAGACCATGGAAATCCACGACGGCGAAGAGGCCGGCATCAAGTCGGCCACCATCAAGGTTTCCGGGCACAATGCCTACGGCTGGCTGAAGACCGAGAGCGGCGTGCATCGGCTCGTCCGCATTTCGCCCTATGACAGCGCGGCGCGGCGGCACACCAGCTTTTCGAGCGCCTGGGTCTATCCGGTGGTGGACGACACCATCGAGATCGAGATCAACGAAGCCGATCTAAAGGTCGACACCTACCGCTCGTCCGGCGCCGGCGGCCAACACGTCAACACCACCGACTCGGCGATCCGCATAACCCACGTCCCGTCGGGGATCGTCGTGGCGTGCCAGGCCGAGCGCAGCCAGCACAAGAACCGTGCAACGGCGATGGCGATGCTGAAGGCGCGGCTCTACGAGGTCGAGCTGCAAAAGCGCGAGGCAGCGGCAAATGCGGCCGCAGAAGCCAAAACCGAGATCGGCTGGGGCCACCAGATCCGCAGCTACGTGCTGCAGCCCTACCAGATGGTCAAGGACCTGCGGACCAACGCCGAGACCTCCAACACCGGCGCCGTGCTGGATGGCGACCTCGACATGTTCATGGAAGCCTCGCTCGCGAGCCGTATCGGCGGCCACGCGGACAACGCCGCTGCGGAAGCGTAGGGCACGCTAGAGCCAGAAGCCTCCGACTGGTTGCGGCTTGGCTGGCATTGGCAGCGGGCGCAGCCGCCGTTGCCTGGGTCCGCGCCGCATGGCGCGCCGCAGCTCGCGCGGTAGCAACCGAAGGGTCCGCAGCCTGATCGGCCGCGACCTAATGTTCTCACCAATACGCACACCAACCCCCTCGTTCCCCAACGAGAAGGGCAATAGGGCACGACTTTAGCCCGCCGCGCATGACCCAGATGCATTATGCGCGGTCTCGGAATCTACTGGGTAGTTTGAGGCATTAGCGGCCGGTGCCGACGGTCGCGACGGCTGCGGCGTAGGTGATGCCGCCTCCGAAGGCGACGAGGCCGAGGCGGTCGCCCGGCTGGCGGGTCGGAAGGGCGTCGAGCAACGCCAGCGGGATCGTCGAGGAACTGGTGTTGCCCATAGTCTTGATGATCGAATGTGCTGGGCGTCCCGACCGGCGGGCGATGGCGTCGATGATCCGCTGATTGGCCTGGTGCGGCACCATCAGGTCGATGTCGTCCATGGTGATGCCCTCGGCGGCGCAGGCCGAGACGAGCGTCTGCGTCATGGCGCGGACCGCGTCGGCGAACACTTCGCGGCCGTTCATCTTGATATAGCCCTCGCCGGCCCGTGGCACCGAGAGCAGTTCGCCGGATTCGGGCGAGCC